>VFGQ01000034.1 GCA_009391605.1 SAR202 cluster bacterium | reverse complement strand
CAAGTGTGCTAATTGTGGAAATCCAATAGTAATCAGACAATCTTTAATAGAGGAAGATAACGGAAAGTATTATTTAGATTGTGATTCAAAATCCAGGCATGGCGGAGAAGAAATAAGGTCAGGCGGATGTATAAGCGGAACAAGAAATTCTAACGGATGGATCGGCTGGTTGGATGAAATTCAGTAATATTATGGAAAAATAATAAAAATAATAAGATCTTTAAAGGAATTGTATTAAGTATTAGCTTTGTTTTATATTATGCCCTCTATTCATTATTCATGAGGAGAAATATATGAATTTAAGCAAAACAACTGGGTGGTTGTTAGTTATAGGTGTAATTGGAGGTATGGCTTTAGGTTTCTCAAATGAAACTGCTTCAGCAGACTGGACTAATGATGCAGCTATGTTAGCAGCACTAAGTACTAATGTTGACTGGACTAAACTATCTCTTATGCTATCTGCTATTGCCCAAGTATTTATTGTTATTGGAATAGTAGGTATTAGAGATGCGATGTCAGGAGGTGTTGGTCATAAATATGCATCAATGGCCATCTGGTTTCTAGCAATCGGAGCAACAACTAATCTACTTTGGAGTGCAATGATGGGACTTACTGGTGATCAATGGAGCTCATCAATTGCAGCAAAAGCAGCAGCAGGTGAACTAGCAAAAGCAGGAAATGCGGCAGGTGCTCAAGTAGCTGCAGACGGAGCTGGAATTGCAGCTGGAATTGCCTTAAGTGCATGGGCTACATCTGTAGCATTAGGTGCAACAACCAACCTAACAATGTGGACTGGTATAACATTATTAGGAATTGGATTAACAATGCAAAAAAGCTTACACATGATATTAGCAGCTCTTATTGCTATACTCGGAATTTTTGGAATAGTACAAAGTATAATTGACGCAAGAGCTACTTTAATAATAATCCCATGGATAGGAACTTTTGTAATAATGCTTATAATTGGACTAGGTACACTAGGAGTACCTGTACTTAAGAAATTAGCATAACCTAAAATTAAGTCTTAACTAAAAGAATAAATATTATGAAGAGTGATTTTAAAATCACTCTTCATAATTACAAATATCGTATCGTAAAAAACACATAAATTAATAGATATAAAATTATAAATAAATATTTCATATATTTACTTTTAGTACCAAAAGAATCATAAGTTATCTTAGCAATTAGAAACAAAGCAATTGCTAATAAAATATGCCACTTAAATTCATACAAAAAAAACAGAACTCCCCATAAAATTAATAAAAGAACTCCGCAACCAAATGCACAACCAATTCTTGGAATTTTTCTTAACCTTTTAAAATACATATGATTTTTATTCATTATTTATTATAAACATTGATATATATATTAATAAATAAATTTTATTCTTTAGTTGCCAAACTCCTTTTAGTATCACATAATGATACAAAAAGAAGCCTGTCAGAAATAAATTTTTTTAATAACATTTAGCAATTTTAATTAAAGTATTAAACCCTAATGGAAGTAGATTTAATAATTAAAAATACAAAATGTGTAGGATTGAATGAGTTCAAAGAATTTAAAACTCCTCTAAGTAAATCTATTATAATCAATAATGGTGAAATAATTGATATCAAAGATAATTTATCATCAGTATATATTTCAAAGAAAACAATTGATGGATCCAACACCATCACATTTCCTGGATTTATAAATAGTCATACCCATGTATCACCAACTCCAATATTAAAAGGATTTACTGAAGATAAAGTTGATGGTTTTTATGGCCTGGCATTACCTATGGAAAAACAATTAAATGAAAAAAACACCTATCTTACAGCTAAACTAGGTATAGCAGAGGCCGTGAAAGGCGGATATACAACTATTAATGATATTTGGCATTATCCTTGGTCAATAGCTCAAGCTGCAAAAGATATTGGAATAAGAGCCGTATTATCTAATAAATTAAAAGATACAGATTTATCAAAAATACAATTTTTTAAATACGAACGTGATGACAACGAAGGCCAAACAAAATTAAAAGATTCAGAAAATTTTATTTCCAAATGGCACAATACAAATAATGGGTTAATAACATGTAGAGTAGGGGTTCATGCCCCAGATACTCTGTCTAATAAATTAATTAAACAAGCCAAAGATATGGCGGATAATTTACAATTAGGAATACATATGCATATGGGGCAAACAGCTACTGAAAACAAATATATGAATACTGAATATAATATGGGTTCTGTCGAATATTTAAATTCTTTTAAATTTTTTGACAATATCAGTGTTATAGGAGCCCACTGCAATTTCGTTACAGACAAAGAAAAAGATATACTTTCTAAAAATGACTTTACTGTAGCACACTGCCCTGTAATAGGAGCTAAAAGAAGCCATTATGCAAATATCCCTACTTATGAAAAGAAAGGTGTCAAAATAGGATTAGGCACAGACTGGCTAACTTTTGATGCTTTTGAAAATATCAGAGCAAGTATATATTTTCACAGATTATCAACAAATAATATTGAATCCACAAATGCTATTGATGCTGTAAAAAAATCCACTATTATTCCTGCAGAAAGCCTCGGATTAAAAAATTCAATAGGTTCTATAGATATAGGTAAAAAAGCTGACTTAAACATAATATCAACAGATGATTTACATTTTGGAGGTATAACCAAATATCACGATTTGCTTAGCCTGGTAATTTATAATGCTACTGCAAAGGATATAAAATATTCGATTATCCAGGGAAAAATAATATCTGAAAACAATAAAATTAATACAATATCTGAATCAGAAACTTTAAAAGATGCAGAATTGGAAATTTCTAAAATATGGACAAAGCATTTCGATGGAACTGAATAATTTTACTCAAATAATTAAATAACCACGATTAAATCAAAATCTTCTTGCTGTAACTTCAATTTCAATTTTAATTTGATCATTTATAAAACCAGTCACTACTGTAGTATTAGCAGGTTTAATTTTCCCAAAATATTTACCTAAAATCTGTCCTACCTCACCTAAAAAATATTTATTATCACTTATATAAACTCTAATCCTTACAATTTCTTCTAAGGATGAATTTGCCTCTGAAAGGGCAGATTTAATATTACTGATACATTGTTCAGTCTGTTCTGCAACATCATCAGATATTGTGTGATTTTTATAATCATAACCAGTCGTTCCTGATACAAATATCCATTCACCATCTACAACAGCTCTGGAATAACCAACTATTTTTTCAAATTTTGAACCAGAAGAAATTTTTTTCCTCAAAATATACACTCCAAATCAAACATTTATATAAAACTTTAATTTATTATAACTATTCAATCAAAATTTTCTCACTTAGTTGTCAAAATTCAAAACATAGAACATAATAAATAAATTATATAAAAAAAAGATAATGCTATGTTAAACAATAAAACTCAAGCAGAATATAAAACCCGACATCAAAAAAATATAGAAATAACTATGAGAGATGGGACTATACTCAGACACAATATGACACGTCCCGATATTGATGGTAAATTCCCGGTTTTATTAGAAAGAAGCCCTTATAACAAAGAGGGAGGATCTGAAAATGGCGTAGGATCTCCTGAATTTTTTGCAGCTAGGGGATATGTTGTAATCATCCAGGATGTTAGAGGGAGATTTGCTTCTGATGGAGATTTTTATCCCTTTAAAGATGATGGAAATGGTCCAAACAAAGACGGATATGACACTGTTGAATGGCTGGCAAAACAAGACTGGTCAACTGGGAAAATAGGTACAATAGGAGGATCGTATTCTGGTGCAACTCAATATAGAAATGCCATCAGCAACCCTCCGAATGTAAAAGCTATGTTTGTAAGAGAATCATCAGCAGATTATTCAGAAGAATGGGTGTATCGCGGAGGTGCCTTTGAATTAGGATTTAATCTGGGATGGGCTCACAGAGTTACACTATCAAATCTTAATCATCTTGTTACAGATGAAAAACATGAAGAAACCGAAAAAATGTTAATTGACATTGAAAATAATCTGGATGACTGGCACAAAAAAACTCCTTTATTCCCAACACAATATTTTAATGGTCTGAGCGATTGGTATAATGACTGGTTAGAAAATCCTCCGCCTTCAGATTACTGGAAAGAATTTGATATGTCTGATCACTTCGGAAATATCGATATACCAATTTACCACCTTGGAGGATGGTTTGATGTTTTCCTGAATGGAACTTTAAAGTTCTATCAAGGAGTAAGCAAAAATGGAAAATCAGATAAAACTAAACAAAATCAAAGATTAATAGTAGGCCCCTGGGTTCATGGCCCTACTAATATCAATAACAGATTTGCTGGAGAATTTGATTTTGGACCTGATGCTGCTTTAGATTTCAATGAGCTTAGATTACCATGGTTTGATTTTTGGTTAAAAGGAAAGAATAACGGAATAGATGAAACAAAAAAAATTAACTTTTTTGTAATGGGTAAAAATGAATGGAAGCAAGCTGATGAGTGGCCTTTAAAAAATACTACTTATACAAAATATTATTTCAATAAAAAATTAAATGGTGAAATAAAATCCCTATATAGTGGAACTTTATCTGATAAAAAAGAAATAGAAAATTCGCAATTATCATTCACAAATAATCTAAACAATCCTGTACCATCTTTAGGAGGAAATACTTTATCTATTCCAAATGGTGTGTTTGAACACTCTTCAGTAGATAAACAATGTATAACTTTCAGTACTAATCCTCTTGAAAATGAATTAGAAGTTACAGGACCAGTCTCTGCCGAAATCTATGTTAACTCTGATCAAGAAAATGCAGACTGGATAGTAAGATTATGCGATATTGATCAATCAGGATATTCCAGACTTGTTTGTGATGGAATTTTTAGATCTCATGCAACATCTGGAGAAATACAAAAAATCAAAATTGATATGTGGGCAACAAGTAATATGTTTTTAAAAGGACACAGATTAAGAATTTCAGTTACTAGTAGTTGCTTCCCAAGATTTGATAGAGCATTGAACAACGGGTCAGAGAAATCTGAAAACAATATATTATGTGGCGGAAGCAATGCATCATATATTACATTACCAATAATTAATAACTAGGATACTAATTTATATTCAATCGGGGAACATTGTTTTTTTCAACAAGTTCCTGGAAATCTATTAAATCCACTTCCTGGAAATACCTTAATTTTTCCAATACTTCATCAACTCTTTCATTTATTTCTTCAAAAACTCCAAAAGACTGCTCTGTTGGTTTTGTATCCGTACCATCTACAACAGGAATTAATCCGGTTAATTTTGATGCTAAAGGAATTTCTGGCAATGACATTAATGCTCCAATACCCAGTCCGGCAGAACCAATAAGATTTTCTATTTCATTAAGAGCATCTATTATTTTATCTCCAGTTTTCTTAATCACATCATAATTTTTATTTGATTCAGCTCTTGAAATCCAATCACTAATTTCTGCTTTATTAATTTTAACAACCTTGACATGCTTGCTAAGTTCAGCATATTTATTATTTATTGAAGATAATAAATCAAACTGTTCCTTTAAGTCAGAATCTGTTGCCTTTGTCCTAGGATCTTTAATTAATTTAATTAAACCAGATAATGAAGTTTCGGTTTCACCTCTTTTAATCTTTAATTCAATATTATAATCACCTGCTAATGCCATTGGGCCAGGTGGGCTTCCGACTTCATTGGGGACTGCACCATTATGATTCATATCCCAAATAAATCTATTAGTTCCAATCTTAATTTGCATGCTATTATTTAGAGTTGAATAATCCCGTACCAAGTTACCCTTAGAATCTGTAATAGAAATACTTACATCATCAATTTTTTTATCTATATAGAAATAAATTGGAACTCCATCAGGAGGATTTTCTCCTGAATCAAGCATAGTTGTGACTTTTTCTCCTTTTTCATTTTTTCTAGTTTCAAACATAGCAGGATAACCTAAACTAACCATATATTTTTTACCTATAGATTCAAACATATCCATTTTTGAATGAAGTCCTATAAATTTTTGAATTGAATTTGGTTTAATTCTATAAGAAAAAGCTGGATTCAATAAAAAATCATTTGAAAGATTACCATTTAATTGTTGGATTGCTGATATATCATCTAATATCCAGAAAGATCTACCATTAGTGGCAAGTACAATACTATCATTCTTGATCGCTATATCATAAACAGGCACAACCGGTAAATTTGAATTTGCTCTGAACCACTCTTTACCATCATCCAAAGTAATATAAAGACCGGTTTCTGTACCCACATATAAAATATTGGGATCTTTTAGATCGATACGTATCGATCTGGTAATTTCATTATTAGGAAAACTTTTATCAATTCTAGTCCAAGTTTTACCATAATCAGTAGTTTTAAAAATCATTGGATGATATTCATCTAATTTATATCTAGTAGCAACCAAGTAAGCAGTAGATTTGTCATGATGTGATAAATCTATTGTTTGTACCCTAGACCACTCAGGTAAATCAACAGGTGTAATATTATTCCATGTTTCACCCTCATTATAGGTAATATGTACTAACCCATCATCGCTTCCTGTCCATATAACTCCTTTTTCATGTACTGATTCTGCAAATGAAAAAATAGTGCAATAATCATCATTTTCTACACCTGCAGTTTTATCAATATTTCCAATTTTGGTCATATCATTTCTAGTAAGATCCGGGCTAATTTCTGTCCAGGATTGCCCTTCATTTATAGATTTAAATACCTTGTTACCTGCGACATATAAAGTTTTTGAATCATGAGATGAAATGAAAATTGGATAAGTCCAATTAAATCTATATTTTGATGGTTCACCCGATTTTTTGGCATGCATTACTGGCCATACAGTAATTAATTTAGACTGTTCATTAGTATGATCATATTTATATAAAGCACCACCACCACCAGGAGAGCTACCTATGGCTCCAGAATAAACAATATTAGGATCATCAGGGTCTGATACTATCCATCCACTCTCAGAGGATCCAGGGGAATATGTATCCATAAATGGAATAATTCCTTTATCAGATCTTGAAGGTACGCTGATTGCACCATTATCTTGTTGTGTGCCATAAACACGATAAGGAAACTGATTATCAACATGAACATGATAAAATTGAGATGTTTTTTGATTATAAATTGTTGACCAGCTTTCACCACCATTAAGAGTTACACATGCACCCCCATCATTTCCTTCAATCATTCTTTTACTATCATTTGGATCTATCCATAATCCATGATTATCATTATGTGGAACAGTAACATGATCAAATGTTTTTCCTCCATCTATAGATTTCAAACATAACAAATTCAATATCCAAACTGTGTCAGCATTACTTGGATCAGCATATATATGATGATAATACCAGGGACGTCCTAATAAATGAGGTTCATCTGCAGTAAGTTCCCAGCTTGCTCCATAATCTTCAGATCTGTACACCCCACTTCCATTCTGAGCTTCTATGATTGCCCAAACTCTTCCTTCTTTTGCAGGAGAAATAGCAAGCCCAATTTTACCTTTAATATCTGAGTTAGGTAAGCCTGTATTCTCAGAAATATTTTCCCAGTTATCTCCTCCGTCTCTTGTTATATAGATTCCTGTTTCTTCTCCTCCACTTTCAATTGTCCAAAAACTTCTTTGCACCTGATACATTGAAGCCATCATAATTCTGGGATTATTAGTATCCATACTTAAATCTACAGCCCCAGTTTTATTACTAACAAACAAAACTTTCTCCCAATTTTCACCACCATCACTAGATCTGAATACACCTCTTTCATCATTAGGTCCAAAAGCATGCCCTAAAGCAGCAACATATACCAAATCAGCATTATTAGGATCTATTCGAATTTTCGAAATATGCTTGGTGTCTTTTAATCCTATATTTTTCCAAGTCCTTCCACCATCTGTAGTTTTATAAACCCCATCACCATAAGATAAATTACCTCTTATACATGATTCCCCTGTGCCAACATATATAACATTTGGATCAGAATCAGATACAGCTATTGCTCCAACAGATGCACTTTCAAAATACCCGTCAGAAATATTATGCCAGGAGATACCAGCATCATTAGTTTTCCATACTCCACCAGCACAGGCACCAAAATAAAATTCTGCTATATTAGTAGGATGACCTGCAACTGCTAGTACTCTACCTCCTCTAGCTGGACCAATACATCTCCAGTGTAGGTTATTTATTACATTATCTTTTACTGATGAATTCATAATTTCCCCCGCTTAGCGACCCACCTGGGCTGATCGCAAATCTGCCCCATAAATTCCATGATTGTGTGGGCACCCATGTATGAGGTGATACCTGTTCCCACATCTAACTGTGGGTTGACCTCAACCAGGTCAAATCCGATGATCTCGGCATGACTCGCCAATCTCGCCAGTGAATCTCGAAGTTCAGAATATGACATGCCGTTGGGTTCTGCAGACACACATCCCGGAACCAAAGGTAGGTCCAGTACATCAATGTCGATACTCACATAGATTGAAGCATCCTTCGGAACCAATTCAGTCATTCCATTCGGACCCATCTCTCCGAATTCTTTCATACCTATAACACGATTACCGTCGTTGATAGAGTCGTCAATCCAAGCCTTGTTGTTCCGGACACTGCGGATTCCAACCTGTGTAAGACTCTTAACATGATCCATGTGATGGATGTGACGGAAAGCATGGGAGTTAGTATATTCATAGCCATGAACGAAAGGCGAATAGTCTATATGGGCATCGAAGTGGACAACATGGAGAGGTTTATTATATGCCCGAACGACCGGGAAGGTAATTGCATGGTCGCCTCCTATTACCACAGGCATTGCCCCTGAATCCAACACCATCCGTGTCAGATTAGTAATGTTCTCGAAAGTACCTTCAACATCTGCGGGGACAACATCCGCATCACCCACATCTACAATTCGATTGTTATCAAGCTCGTATTTCAGGAACACTTTATTAGAATCATGATCAAAGTAGCCATTATTACCAAATCGCAGAGAATGCTCCCTTATCGAACGTGACCCGAAACGTGACCCGGGCATGAATGGAGAACCTTCGTCCGTTGGGGCACCCATCACAGCGATATCGGCATCCAACTGGTCCAAATCATTACAGACCGGTGCTCTTAAAAAGGAGACTAGTCCTGCAAATCCATGGGATGGTTTGCCTTTGTTGGTCGGGTGCTTCGATTTATGTTGTGCCATTTATTTATTCCTTGTTTCTCATTTCTTATTGATAGTGAATAATATCATTATAATTTTTTTTACTTTTGTCGACCCTTAATCTGTTTTTATTGAATTATATTTCTATATATCAGGATATTTTCAAAATATAAAATGAACAAATATCCATTTCAAGAAGAAATATATTAATTTATTTCAGATAAAATAATTTAATATATTATTGTTATATGATATTGCCATAAATATAATAAATTTAAATTAGGAGCATTTATTTTGTATAAATTATTAAGAAAACTTACAGGGAAATTAATAAAGTATTTTGGAATATTCTATACCTTAGGCATAATACTAAATCTAATTGATAAATCTAAATACAAGAAAAAAAAGAAAGATTCAAAGAATTAGAATTTAAATTAAATAAATAAAATGAAAAAATATATTAGAACAATACCTGATTACCCTATAAAGGGTGTGCAATTCAAAGATATTACTACAATTCTAAAAAATTCAGATCATTTTTCAGAATTAATAGATCAAATGACTAAGCCATGGGAAAAAGAAAAGATTGATGCTATTTTAAGTATCGAATCAAGAGGATTTATTATGGCAGGAGCCATTGCCTATAATTTAAAAACCGCTTTTATTCCTCTTAGAAAACCTGACAAATTACCTGCTGAAACTTATAGTGTTTCATATACCCTGGAATACGGTACTACAGAAATGCATATTCATAAAGATGCTTTAGATGGGCATACTAATCTGCTTATTATAGATGACTTATTGGCAACCGGTGGTACAATAATGGCCGCTATTGATTTGATAAAAAAATTTAATAATAAAAAAATAGTAGGAGCCGGGTTTATGATTAATTTACCAGAATTAAAAGGGGAACAAAAACTAAAAGAAGTAGGTGTAAAGATGCATTCATTAATGAACTTTTAAGTTTGTAAAAATTACAGCCAATATTAAATGTTTATATTAAAAAAACCCTCTCTATAAATCGAGAGGGTTTTTTTAATTCTTATTTAATTAAATTCAAGCTTTTTGTTTACTATTCTCGTATTAAAGCAATACCTCGTGATACTGACCAAAGAACAATAAGTAAGAAAGCAATACCAGAAATTTGGCTTCCCATTTCAGTACTTACTACTTGATTTATTACTAGATTTGAAATAACTAAAATTAATCCAGCGACTAATGCAAGCCACCCTAGAGGAATAAAAGAAATGGCTCCTTTTGCATCGCTTCCACGATAAGCCGTTCCGATACAAATCCATCCTATTCCTGCTAACAAATTTGCAATTGTACCTGACGCAACACTTGCTGCTTGTGTAAATCCAGCTGCAATAGCTGTGGCTGTAGCTGCATCTAATGCTTTAACTGCTAATGCTCCTGCTTGAGCTGCTCCTGCTTGAGCTGCTCCTGCGGTTGTTGCATCCCCTGCTGCTGCTGCTGCTTGAGCTGCTGCTCCTGCTTGGGCTGCTGCTGCTCCTGCTTCGGCTGCTTGTGCACTATATGTAACAAATTTTTCACCCATCTCAACTAATGCTATTCCAAGGCCACTAGTAGTTACCCATATTGCAATTGCTGAAACAACAGAAATAATTCCCAGAGTTTCCCATGTACCAGAAGCTGTGCCCCGAGTACTAATTAATCCGGCAACATGAACTACCAATCCAACAGAAATTAGTATAGTTGAAATTGTAATTATAGTAGCACCTGATGCACTGTTTGATAAAATAGTAGCGATATCATCAACTTTTGTATCCATTCCTATGGCTAATTGCCATAAAATATAGCCTACAATTGCTGCTAATATTCCTAAAGATAAAGTTAATCCTGTATCCCTTGAACTCATAATATTAACCTCCTATGATAGTTATATTAATCAACATAATTATTAGCACTATACCCCTTTGGACAAGAAGTGTAAACTAACCAATGCTAGCCTTAGTCAATGCTATTAGTAATACTAAGGATAAATAATGTAATATATATATAATTTATTATCATTAAATATTTTTGTGGAATTATCTGACAAATCAAAAATAGCAAAATTACAAGTTGAACATAATCG
>VFGQ01000063.1 GCA_009391605.1 SAR202 cluster bacterium | reverse complement strand
GCCAAATAATATTGCCAATGGAATATTCAATAAAGTGGCATAAATTGATACTTGTATAGTTAATATTAAAGCTTCAGTAACCAAAATTAATCCTAAGGAATTTTAAATCCATAATTTATAAAAATATTTTTTGCTTCATCAGTATACAAATATTCCTCAAATCTTTTTATATTATCATTCGAATTAAAATATATTATCGGATATTCAATCCGATCGTGTAGGGTCAAAGAAATATTCTTTTTATATATATTATTGGGATATTTATTAAAATCTGTTGTATAAGCAAAAACTGCTTCTGACAACCTTAATCGTAAATGATTAACTGCATCTCT
This sequence comes from SAR202 cluster bacterium, assembly GCA_009391605.1. The sequence goes on along the minus strand of VFGQ01000063.1, from coordinate 40,384 downwards.
TACATTTTTAGTTTTTATAATTTTATGTTCAACATTCTTAAAACCTACTGAATGATTTATAGCTTGCATAGAATATTCTCCCGCTGGTGCTAATTCAGGATCTGCAATAGATATTCTTTTAATATTTGGATCTAAAATAATTGTTTTTAATTCATTTTGATCCCAATTATTTAATTCAATTTCAGTAGCAATAACCAAAGTATTTAATACTAATAATTTTTTTTTATACATATGTATTTGTTTTGATAATAAAAAATCATACGGTGTATTGCCTGCAGAAATAAAGATATCAGGGTTAGCACCTTTAGATATTTGTGACGCCAAAGTTTGAGAACCACTTAAATTCAGCAAAATTTTAATCCCATATTTGTTTTCAAATATGCTTTTCACTTCTTTCATAGGTTCAGATAAGCTAACTGCAGTGAATATTAAAAGTGAATCTTCATGTTTGCGATTAACAGAATAAAAAATTGACAATGAAATAACAATTGTCATAATTAATATAATAACTGTATATTGATTTTTGAACATAAAACAAAATAATAATCTAATAGGTTAATAATATAAATGAATATTAAATCTGATAAGCAAAATTTGAATTATAAACTAACGCCAAATCAAATTCAAAAATATAGTCGCCATATCATTATGCCTCAAATTGGTAGTATAGGACAAAGAAAATTACTTAACTCTAAAGTCTTGATCATTGGAGCTGGAGGACTTGGTTCTCCAATAAGTATATATTTAACACTTGCAGGCGTAGGAACTATTGGAATTATAGACATGGATATTGTAGATATATCGAATCTACAAAGACAAATATTACATAAAGAAAATAACATTGGTGAGAAAAAAATAGATTCTGCTAAAAAAACATTACTTTCATATAATAAAGATTTAAATCTTCTAACCTTTGATGAAACTTTAAACTCAAATAATGCAATAAATATTTTCTCTCAGTTTGATATTATCATTAATGGTGCAGATAATTTCCCAGCAAGATATCTTGCCTGTGATGCAGCTTATTTAACTAACAAACCTTTAGTAGATGGAAGTATTTTATTATTTGAAGGACAATTGAGTACATATATCCCTAAAAAGGGATGCTACAGATGTTTATTTCCTGAACCTCCAAAACCTGGAGAGGTTCCAAGTTGTGCTGAAGCAGGTGTATTAGGAATGCTCCCAGGTATAGTAGGAAGTATACAGGCGACAGAAGCAACAAAATTAATTTTAAACATAGGTGAAACACTTCAAGGAAAGTTACTTTTAGTTGACGCATTAAATATGGATTTCAGAACAATCAAATTAAAAAAGAACAAAAACTGTGTTTTATGTGGTGAAAACCCTACAATTAATAAATTAATTGATTATGATGCTTTTTGTGGAATCAATTAATTTATTTCTATTCACTACAGTTGACTTTTCCTATCAATCAATTGCCCATCTTTTATAACATCAACAACAGTTCTTAAGTTTTCTATTTGCTTAGTGGGATCTTCCCTTACAATTAATATATCTGCTAATTTACCTGTTTCAATCGATCCCAAATTTTCATCTATCCAACAAGATTGTGCAGCTATATCAGTAGCTGACATAATCGCTTCCACTGGACTTTGGCCACCTTTAACATGCCCTTCTATATCAAGAAAATAATTTCCCATCTTATACCCACCCCAAGCAGAATCCGAACCTGCCGACATAGGAATGCCTAAATTTATTAATTTATTGAAACATTCTAATCTATGCTCATTTTCTTTATAAACTGAATCCAAAACTTCCTGATCTAGATCATTAAAATCCCCATTTCCTTTTTTATTTTCTAAAATTAAAGCCCGCATCAAACCTGGCCCTAATGTTGGATTAACATAAGCACCTTTCTCAAGCATTAACTCTGCAATATCTTCACGATACATATTCGTACCATCGACCTCTTTAAAAACACCATGGATAATAGTATCAATACCAGCATTAAGAACTCTTTTCATAGCTTCAGAACTATGACAATGAGCTGCTACATGTTTGCCAAATTTATGTGCTTCTTCCGCTATAACATTTAATTCTTGCTGAGAAAAACTTGGTCTTAAAGAAAAGGAAGTTCTGGTACTTCCTCCTGTAGCTGTAACTTTAATAAAATCTGCCCCCTGCTTAACAAGATATCGTACTGCAGCTCTACACTCATCTTCACCTGTAATTTCTTCCCCAAAATAGCCTAAATGTCCTCCAATAATAGCTAATGGCCTACCACTCAATACCAATCTTGGTGATTCAGCAATACCCATTTCAGCTGCTTGTCTTAAATGGAATGCAGTATTATTTTTTGCACCACAATCTCTAACTGTTGTCACACCAGATTGTAGGTGAATTCTAGCATTATTTGCCATATTAATTGATAATATTTCATCAGGAAGAGTTGCCAAATCATCTCCAGCTCTACCATCACCTATTCCAGTTAAATGTACATGTGAATCTACTAAACCTGGCAGTGCAGTTTTATCTGAATAATCTAAAAGTTTATAATTTAAATTTTCAGGTATATCCAATTCACCGGAAGGTTTTACATCTACAATTTGATTATCATTAATTACTATACTAATATCTTTTTTTACACTTTTACTTTTTCCATCAATAAGTTGCCCAACTTTAATAACTAATAATTGATTATTTTCATTTGTCATCGTATCCTCCTGAAATTATGCAGGTTTTATCTGCGAATAAGTTTTGTTAGATTCATCCGATCCTCTTTCGATATGCTGTCCCATCAAAAAAACTTCTTCAACAGATGATAGATTTTTAATATCATCTAAAGGATTATTTTTCAAAATTGCAAAATCTGCCGATTTACCTTTTTCAATACTCCCTGCAGTATCACCTAATCCCAAAGCCATAGCAGCATTTATGGTTACCGATTTCAGACCTTCATAATTTGAATATCCAGATTCAACTAGTAATTCCGTTTCATGAAAAGTGTTTCCTAGAGAATAATCACCCCATGAAGAATCTGAACCAGTTATTACTTTTAATCCCATATCTATCATTCGTCTACAATGATCTAATTTGTTTTCAAGACCTAATTTGGCTGCATCTAACCTGGCTTCTAAAATATCTTTTCTATCACTTCTTATTGCAGAAGACAAACGTTTTTTATCCAGGACTTGTTTAGTTTCATCATAAGTTCTTTTCTCCCCACCCCCCAAAGAAGGGTTATTACCTTCTTCCAAACTCCATAATCTGGCACGACCTACATGAAGAGTTGGATTAACATATGCACCTTTTTTGGCTATTTTTTCTGCTAATTTCTCATTAAATTTAGACTCACCTTTTTCATTGTCAAAATTACAATGAATAATCATATCAACACCGGAATTCAAAGAATTATCAATTCCTTCCATCGATAAACAATGAGTTGCTGTTAATAACCCATAATTTTTTGCTTCGTTCGTAACAGCATCCAATTCTTTTTGAGAAAAACTTGGTCTTAAGGGAAAAGAAGTTGCAGTTGATCCTCCTGTTGCAGTAATTTTAAAGTAATCGACTCCTTCTTTAATAAGTTGTCTTGAAAGTGCCAAACTTTCTACAGGGCCTGTAACTTCACCCCCAAAATATCCCATATGTCCTCCAATAATAGCTATTGGTCTACCACACAACACCATTCTTGGGGCAATTGCTAATCCTTGATTTACTGCATCTCTAAGCTTCATCATGGTTACATTCTTAGGACCGTTTTCCCTTATTGTTGTAACTCCGGAAAATAAACTAGTTTTTGCATTTTTAGCAGATTTGATTGTCAATATATTATCTTCCATTTCTCCAATAGAGTCCCCACTTCTACCATCTCCAAAACCATTATGATGAGTATGGCAATCAACCATACCTGGAATTAATACTGAATCATTGTAATCATAAATTTTAGCATCAGATCTAATTTTATTCTTTATCTTTTCGTAATTACCTGACAAAGTTATTAAGCCATCTTCAAAAATCACAGCACCATCTTCAATTGGATTTTTGCTAACCATATCAATCATTACTTTTGATTTAATCACAGATTGCTCAGACATATATAATCTCCTAAAACCTATAAATAATAGTATAATTTTAATATAGAACATACATTATACTAATATAAAGGATTTATAGTGAAAATTTATACCCGAACAGGTGATAATGGAGACACTCATCTACTTTTTGGTGAAAAAGTATCAAAAGACAATATTAGGTGTGAAGTATGTGGACTTTTAGATACAGTTAATAGCTATTTAGGAATGGCAAGATCAATTATTAATGATCAATATATTACATCAATAATTCTTGATATACAAAATGATATATTTGTTATTAGCACTGAAATATCAGTATCTAACAAAAATCATCACAAACTAAATCAGTCTAAATGGAATTTAGATCTCATAAATAAAGAATCAATTATTAAAATTGAATCTTTAATTGATTCTTTTGATAAAAAAATAAATTTAAAACCAAAATTTGTCATTCCTGGAAGTAACATTAAATCATCATCTATTGATATATCTCGTACACAATTACGGTCTGCAGAAAGAATTTTAACTAATTTGAATAAGAAAGAAAAATTAATAAATCAGAACATCCCTAAATATATTAATAGATTATCAGACTTACTATTTTATCTGGCAAGATCACAAGAGAATGAACAAGAAAGAGTATATTTCGAATCAGATGAAAAAGAAGAATAATTATTTCTATAAATGTATCATATGAAAAAATTAAAAAGCAATTTAATATTTTCCTAACATTAACTAAGGAAATATCTTCAGAATTTGACCTCCAATCTTTAGATAAATTAGAAGTAGAAGATGTTATAATTGAAAAAGCTTTATATAAAACAAGCTAAACCCAAACACAATATTAAAAAATATAAAGGTTAATTAATGGTGAATAATAATCATTCTATATCAAAAATAGATACGCATAAAATAATTGCTACTCTACCGATTATGCCATACCAAACCATCGTGTGTATGGGGGCTGAAGAAGGGTTATTCCCAATTCTTTTTGGCAAATATGTTTTTGATGGAAAAGTGATAGCTTATGAAAAAAGTAAATCAAATATAGATAAAACAAAAAAAATGCTAAAAAAAATTAATCTTGGAAATGTAACTCTTAAAGAATTTACAAAAGAATTAAAAATACCTATTGCATCAGTGGATGGTGCGTTTATTTCTAATTGGAATTTATATAATGACACTCTTGAAATATTTACCCTAGCTCTGAAAAAAAATTCTTGGCTTACAATATTAATAAACTCCAATGACAAATCTCAATCTATCCCTAAAAGCAAAATATCTAAATTAGGATTTAAAAAGGATTCAGAAATTTTTATAGATGACCAGCATAAACTTTATAATTTTAGATTTTAATTATATTTAGACACTTAAATACTAACCAAATGTATAACCCCTTTTCTTGATAGGGATAAAGATCGCCTTGTGAAAGTAAAAAATTTTGCCAGTCTTATTAAGGTAAAAAACTACCAATTACAAGTTTGATAAATTTAAACAACAATCAAATAATATATAAATTTTCTGATTTATTATTCCTATTATTTATATTGATAAAAAAAGATAATATAAATATTAATAATACATAGGATAAACTTGTATCCCGAAAAAAATAATTTATTATAATCTAAAAATAATAATATTAACAAAGCATATAATACTTTGCCTTAGATAAAGGAAATATTTTGAGAATAGGAATAGATGTTGGAGGAACATTCACTGACTTAGTTGTTGCTCAAAACAACCAACCTATTAAACAATTCAAAACACATTCAACACCTAAAGATCCTTCAATAGGTGTGCTGAAAGGTTTAACTGAAATTGCCACTTCGCATAAAATCACATTAAACGAATTATTTTCAAAGGTAGAATTAATTGTACATGGTACTACAGTTGCAACTAATACCTTAATTGAAAGGAAAGGGGCTAATGTTGGTATTATAACAACCGAGGGTTTTAGAGATTTACTTGAAATCCGTGAAGGTCTCAAAGAAGATCGATATAATCTTCGAATGGCTTCAGTTGAGCCATTAGTACCTAGATATTTGCGTTTAGGAGTCCAAGAAAGAATTAAATATGATGGAAGTATTCATACCCCCTTAAATATAAAAAATCTCAAAGACAATCTCAAAAAACTAAAAGCCGAAGGTGTAAACTCTTTGGCAGTATGTTTCCTATTTTCATTTATGAATTCCAAGCATGAATTACAAGCAGCAAAGGAAATTAAGAGCATATTTCCTAATACTTTCATATCTCTGTCTCACGAAGTACTTCCACAAATCAAAGAATTTGACCGAATTAGTACAACTGCTGTTAACGCGTACGTTGGACCTGAGCTTGGTAAATATCTAAGCAGTTTCCAAAACCGCCTAAATAAACATGGGGATGAAAGTAAAGTTTTAATAATACAATCTAATGGAGGTTCTGCTCCAATTAAAGATTCTATTAAATTTGCAGTCCGCTCAATACTGTCTGGTCCAGCAGGTGGAGCTCAAGGCGCAGCACATGTTGCTTCTGAAATAAACGAAAAAAATATTATTGCTCTAGATATGGGTGGGACTAGTACTGATATTTCAATCATCGAAAATGGAAAACCTCATATTGCTAACGAAAGATTTGAAGCTGGATGGAAAATAGCAGTACCAATGATAGATGTTCATACACTAGGGGCTGGAGGTGGAAGTATAGCTCGTGTAGACATAAGTGGTGTCTTGAGAGTAGGTCCGGAAAGTGCCGGAGCAGATCCAGGCCCTGCTTGTTATGACTTGGGTGGAGAAAATCCCACTGTAACTGATGCTGCTCTAGTTCTAGGTCTATTAAATAAAAATTCTTTCCTAGGAGGTAGAGTAACTCTAAATGACAATTTGGGGAAAAAAGCTATAAAAAATAAAATAGCTGACCCGCTAGGATTAACCATCATAGAAGCAGCAAATGGTATTATGCGAGTCGTAACAAACTCCATAGCAGAAGGAATACGCTTGGCTTCTATTCGAAAAGGTCTCGACCCACGGAGTTTTTCAATGGTGGCTTTCGGGGGAGCTGCAGGAATGTTAGCAACCCAGGTGGCAAGAGAAGTTGGGATCCAAAAAATACTTATTCCATATACTGCACCAGTGTTATCAGCTTTTGGAATGCTGACATCTAACATTCAATATGATTTTTCACAGTCTTATCCATCCGGATTAGAAACAGTAGATCTAAATGAAATTCGTACCCAACTTCAGATAATGGAGAAAAAAGGAAGAAATCGACTTAAAGAAAACGGTGTGCCAGATAAAGAAATAATTGTAGAATTTAAAGCTGACATGAGGTATTTGGATCAAATATATGAAGTAACAGTACTTATTCCTGATCTGAATTTTAATGATCAGGAACTTAAAGAAAAATGGGCTCATAACTTCCACACAAGGTTTGAAGAACTCTATTCCTACAGACAATCTGAACAAGAAATTAGACTAGTGACACTAAGAGCAACAATATTAGCACCAATACCCAAAATCTCAAATACAAAAAATAATAAAAAATCATATGGTAATTATGAAATTTTAAAATCATCAACAAGGCAAATCCATATGACAGAATGGAGAGATGTACCCATTTTTCAAGCATCAGAACTTTCAAACAAACACAATATTGTTGGACCTGCGATCATAGAGTCAGAATTTACTACTATTGTTTTGAGTCAGAATGAAACACTCACAAAAAACTCAGAAGAAATGCTAACCATCAAGTTGATAGACATAGAATCAATTGAGAAAAAACCAGCTAAATTAAAAGCAGCAGATCCGGTAACTCTTGCTGTTGTAGAAAACAGGTTGGAATCTATTGCTATCGAAATGATGGATGTAATGATACGTACTTCTATGTCACAAATTTTAAATTCAAGTCGAGATTTCTCCACTGCAATTTTAGATAACAAATGTAGACTTATTGCACAAGGAGAAGGAATACCAGTACATGTAAGCGCGCTCCCTATTGCAGGAGAAGCCATTTTAAATACTTTCCAAAATGATATTCACCCTGGAGATATGTTTGCTTTAAATGATCCATATAATGGGGGCAGCCATTTACCTGACATCACTGTAATTAAGCCTGTTTTCAAAGGTGGAAAATTACTTTTTTTAACTGTAAACCGTGCTCATCATAGTGATGTAGGAGGAGCAACTCATGGTGGTTACAATCCATCTGCTAGCGAAATTTACCATGAAGGCCTACGCATACCTCCATTAAGGATTCACGACAAAGGAAAACCAAGAGAAGATTTACTACAAATGCTTTCTTCTAATGTAAGATTACCTGAAAACTTTTTAGGAGATCTCAACGCTCAAATAGGTTCTGTTTCTACTGCAGAACGTCGGATGCTTGAATTACTTAATAATTATGATGAAAACACATTACTGATGATTATAGATGGTATATTATCTGCAACTGAATATAAAGTCCGCCAATTCATATCAGAGTGGCCAGACGGTGTATACGAAGGAGAAACCCATCTTGATGATGATGGCTTTGATTCAAAAATGATCCCTATTCACGCAAAAGTAACAATTAAAGATGATACTATGAATATTGATTTAAGCAAATCATCCCCCCAGGTAACAGGATTTATAAATAGTGCTTACGCAAACACACGATCAGTTGCTCATGCTGCAATAATGTACCTAGCTCCATATAACGTAGCAAAAAATGAAGGATCCATGGGGCCTTTAAGTGTTATTGCTCCAAAAGGATTAATTGTAAACGCGAATCCACCAGCTCCGGTTTGTATGAGTACCAATCATTGTGGAGAAGAGATAATAGAAGCAGTATTTAAAGCTTTAGCAAAGGCTGTTCCTCTAGCTGTTAATTCAGGATTTTCTCGAAGAATGAGATATGCCATCACAGGTACAGATCCACGTACAGGAAAATATTTTATATGGCATTATTTTATGGGGCGAGGAGGAGGAGGTGCATCATCTGGTAATGACGGGTGGACATGTGTGGGAGAAGTTAATGTAGCTGGGGGTATTAGGGCTCCTAGCGTGGAAATAACAGAGGAAAGATTCCCACTCTTTATTGTAAACCATGAACTACGTCCAAATTCTGCTGGTAATGGTCAATGGCGAGGTGGACTTGGAGCTGTATGCGAGATAATTTACGACGGGAAAGGTAAAGGTACTATGAATACTGCTGGAGATGGAATGATAGTCCCTCCTTTTGGTTTATTTGGGGGTTCAGAAGCACTTCCTCATAGATATAGCCTTATATCCAACGGTACTGAAAGAGTACTAAAATCTAAAGAAACAGAAGTTACTCTGTTGCCTGGCGACAGGATAATTGCTCTTGCATCTGGGGGTGGTGGTTATGGTGATCCCAAAAAACGCGATAAAAACTCTCTCGAATGGGATAAAAAAAATGGCTATTTATCGTAACAATATATCTAAAGCTAAAATTGTAAACAACAATTTACTTATGTAATTCCACACATTTATTTGTAGCAACTATTGCTAAATCTAAATCATCATCACATGGATTCATAGTAGTTATTTTTTGCAAGATATATCCTGGAAAATTAATAATTTTACCAAAAACCATTTTATTAGATTTCCAACCTAATAATAATGTCTCATATGTAATAGAAATTATAAAAAGGGAAATAAACAATCTTACTAAAAACAAAAATACAAATGCTAAATTAAAATCTATTATATGAAATACAATATTAGCATAAATAAATACAAATGCTAAAAATGCTGTCCCACATCTTGGATGTTCTTTATTAAATTTACGAAGGTTGTCTTTTGTTAATAATTCTTGATTTTCATATGCATGTATAGACATATGCTCAGCTGCATGATACTGAAACATTTTTTTCCCGATTGCAAAAAATCGATATAAAAATATATAGAAAAAAAATATAGAAAACCTTATGAACAATTCGATCCAAACCTTAAAAATTGTACTAGATAAAAAATATTTTGCGATCAAACCCGCTGTTAATTTTGGAACAAATATTATTATTCCAAGAGTTAAAAAAATAACGACAACAAACATCAAACCAATAAATAATTTAAAATAAATAGAGTCCAAATTAATCTCATCATCAGAAATTTCCGCCATCACAAAAATTGATTTTATAGATAAACTAAATGTTTCAAAAATAGCTATCAATCCTCTGATCAGGGGTATTTTTCTTAAATAATCAAAAAACTTAAAATTCCATTCCAAAGATACAAAATCTATTTCATTTGATTTATCTCTGTATGCAATTACGGTATATTTGGGGCCTTTAATAAGAATTCCTTCTGGTAAAGCTTGCCCACCTAATCTAATAGTTTTACTTAAATCCAAGTTATTATCTCAATAAATATTAACTTAAATTATATCTTCTCTTGAGTCTCTCAACTCTACCTTCAGTATCAACTATTTTTTGCTCGCCTGTATAAAATGGGTGACAGGTACCACAAAGTTCAATTCTCATCATTTCTTTTGTTGACCCAGTTATATAAGTTGTACCGCAAGAACATACAATCTTTGATTCATTAAAATATTCAGGATGTATATCTGATTTCATATCATATTCCCCTTATTTAGGATAAACACTAGCTTTCTTTTTATCTTTCGTAGAATTTTCAAATTTAACCACACCATCAATTAAAGCAAATAAAGTGTGATCCCTCCCCATTCCTACACTTGTTCCAGGAATAATTCTTGAACCTCTTTGTCTAACCAGTATACCCCCTGCTTTTACAGATTCACTATCATACACCTTAATTCCAAGACGTTTTGCATTACCTCTATTAGGGGTGTTTTTTGTACTTCCGCCACCTTTTTTATGTGCCATCAGAAATTCCTTTTATTATTTTTTTGATTTAATTGTTTTAGTAACTTTTTTAGCACTAGGCTTGACAGACTTGGCAGGTTTCACACTTTTAGAATCAGTTTTTTTTGATTTTGTAGTCATCAAACCTGGTATTTCAATGATCTGAATTTTAGTTAATGATTTTCTATGACCAAATCTTTTTCTATTACGAGTTTTATTTTTGTACTTTCCTGAAATTCGTTTAGAAGTTCTAAAATGTTCAACAATTTTAGCAGAAACAAACTCATTCTTGATAATAGGATCACCTATTTTAGACTTGCCATCTTTAAATAAAAACAATACATCATCAAGCTTGATAAAATCACCTATATCGGAATCTATTTTATCAACATCAATTATATCTCCAACACCAACTTTAAATTGTTTTGATTTATATTTAACAATTACATAATTATTCATTTTTTCACCACGAAGAGATATTCTATATGTCTATTGAATAAGAAGTCAATGAAATTATAGCCAATGTTCTTATAAGATCCTAAGCTTAAATGTCTTTTCTCGAATAATAAATTTATTCTTATAATCATATATAGCAGTACCAATAAAATCACCTTTATCATCATAAATTTTATATCTTGGAGAAATATTTTTTAAATTAATAAAAATTGGAGTTTTATCATAAAATAAATTTAAATTTGATTTACACAATGTTAAAGATTCATAATGATTTAATAAAAAATCAGGAGTTTTAAGAATATTTTCATAAATTAATTCTTCGTTATTTAATTTAATCAGTTTCTCTAAAGAAATTAAATCTGATTCTGAAAATGAACCGGATCTAATTCTTCTCAACTTATTTAAAAATGAAACGGTATTAAATTCTCTTCCAATATCATCAGCAAATGAACGAACATAAAATCCTTTACCTGCAACAATTTTCAGTTCTAAATTGCTTCCGTCCCAATTTAATATATCTATTGATTTCACGTAAACTTTTTTTGGACTTAATTCAACCTTGATTTTTTTTCTTGCATAATAATAAGAAGGTTTACCTTTTATTTTAATCGCACTAAAAATTGGGGGTGTTTGATCTATATCACCAATATATTTATTTAATGAATTTTCAATATCTTCATGACTCAATACAGGGATTTTTTTTGTTTCAACTATAACTCCTTCAGAATCAAATGTTGATGTTGATTGCCCAAAAGTTATTATGGCTGTATATACTTTTTCAGAATTTAATGAAAATACAGAAAATTTAGTTGCTCGATTTAAAAATAATAATAAAACTCCAGTAGCCAGTGGATCTAGCGTCCCGCCATGACCAACTTTAGATAAATTAAATTTTTTTTTAATTACACTGACAACTTTGGATGAAGTTAAAGACAGAGGCTTATCAATTGCAATAATACCATTATGCATTCTAATTATTTATCGAATCTAATAATTTTGACATATCTAAAATATTTTTTGGAGTAGAATCAATCTGAAATAACAATTTCCCAAATCTAATATTTTTGATAGCTAATTGTAATAATTTACGCACATAACCTTCACTAGATTTTAAACCTTTATAAACTGACTTCACTTCGTTGTCATCGCAAAGCAAACTAACATAAACTTTTATTACACTAAAATCTTTAGAAGATTTAATTTTTTGGATTGTAACCATCGTATTAACTCTTGGATCACTAATTTCATTTTCGATAATGTTAGATAATTCCTGTTTGATAAGAGAATTAACTTTTAAAAATCTTAGATCATCCATTTATTAACCACATTTTAAATATAAAACTCAATGAGATCACCAACTTTAAATTGCTGAAATTCATCTATTCCTATACCCCCTTCCTGACCTGAAACCAATTCTTTTACATCATCTTTATAATGTTTCAAAGAATTAACCTTACCAAAAAACACTTCTTTACCATTCCTGGTAATACTTAATTTATTATTTGGATTAACTTTTCCTTCTTGCATCAATACTCCTGCAACCAAAATATTGTTAGATGGAAAAACAGCTTTAATTTCAGCCAATCCCTGTTTTACTAATTCTTCTTCTTTTACATCTGATTCTTTAATTTTTAATTCGACAGCATCAATTAATTCATAAATAATACTGTAAATTTGTACATCAATTGATTCTTGTTTACTCGTTTCAATGGCGCCTTTTTCTTTCCTAACATTGAATCCGTAAATTACAGATTGAGAGGCAACTGCCAAAGAAATATCGTTTTCATTTATATTCCCAACTCCATGATGAATCAATGCAATATTAATTCCATCCTTATTAAATGTATTTAAAGATTCAATCAATGCATCTAAGCTACCTTGCAAATCTGCTTTAAGAATAATATTAATAGTTTGTATGCTTTTTTGCTCAGCCGATGCATGAGTTAAGTCAATATTCTGGTAATTAAAATTGTTTTCAAGTTTCTTTCTTTGAGCTAAAAGAGTTTTTGCATCTTTTTCATTGTCAACTTGTTGCAATATTTCACCTGCAAAAGGTAATGATTCAAATCCTAACACATCAATGGGGGTTGAAGGAGATGAGGATTTTACTTGTTTACCTTTATCATTGATTAAAGCTCTAACTTTACCTTTTGTAGTATCTAATACAAAACGATCCCCAACTTTTAAAATTCCTTCCTGAATTAATACTTTAACTAATATACCTTGCTTATCATCTACTGAAGATTCCAATACCACAGCTCTTACTGGAAGTTTTGTATTAGTTTTCAACTCGCTAACTTCAGCTACCAAAAGAATATAATCTAATAATTCTGGAACACCTTCTCCTTTTGGAGAAGAAACAGGAACACAAATTATATCTCCTCCCCATTCTTCTATTAGCATATCTCTTTCAGCTAACTGACTTTTTACTTTTTCTACATCAGCACCAGGTAAATCAATTTTACTAATAGCTATAATCATAGGAACACCTGCAGCTTGAGCATGTTTTATAGATTCTTCAGTCTGAGGCATAATCCCATCATCAGCTGCAATAATTATTATAGCTATATCAGTAACTTTTGCCCCCCTTGATCTTAAAGTAGAAAAAGCTTCATGTCCTGGAGTATCTAAAAATGTAATAAAAGAATCTTTGTATTTTAATTTATACGCGCTTAATTTTTGAGTTATTCCTCCAAATTCTGATTCTGCAACTGCAGTTTGCCTAATCTTATCTAATAAGGTCGTTTTCCCATGATCCACATGTCCTAAAATTGTAACAACTGGTGGTTTAATCTCATCACCTTGGGCTTGTGATTTTAAAGATTGTGTCTCATCACTATAATCTTTAATTTCCAAAGGTGTAAAACCAAAACTTTTTGAAATTAAAGATGCTAATTCATACTCTATTTTTTGATTAATAGAAAGCATATACCCTGCTCTCATTAATTGCTTAATTACATCCACTGAATCAAGATTTAACTTGGCAGCCAAATCACCTACGGTTAAATTACTTGGAAGTTCTATTTTGTTAGATTCACTTTTACCTTCGACCATTATTACTTTCCAATTTAACCTTTAAATTCAATTTACATTTTAAAAACTCTTCAATTATTTATTAGATTTTTTGTTAGTATTAGATTTTTTCTTCAATTCATCTATATCTTCTGCAAATCTTATCTGACTTTGATTATCATTTGTCCCGAAAAGTTTTTCTATAGAGAACAAATCTTCATCAGCATCTCTTAAAGTAGTCATCTCTTCCTCAGTTGCCTCTTCTTCAGGTATAGATTCCTCTGCTATCTCTTCTTCAGTTACAGATTCCTCAACTACCTCTTCTTCAGCTACAGGTTCCTCTGCTAATTCTTCCTCAGCTACAGGTTCCTCTACTACCTCTTCTTCAGCTACAGGTTCCTCTGCTAATTCTTCCTCAGTTACAGATTCCTCTACTACCTCTTCTTCAGCTACAGGTTCCTCTACTAATTCTTCCTCAATTTGTTCTTCTTCAGCAAACTTTCTAAATACATCTTCACCATGGCCCGGAGTAAATAATTTATCTTTAGTATCAACCTCTTCTTCTTTAGATTCTTCAGGCTCTACACTTCTAATATCTATTTTCCAATCTGTCATCTTTGCAGCTAATCTAGCATTTTGACCCTCTCTACCAATTGCTAATGAAAGGTGCTGATTAGGTACCCACACTATAGCAATTTTTTCATCTTCAATAAGTTCAACCTTAGCTACTTGTGCTGGATTTAAAGAACTTGTAATTAATATTTTTGGATCATTACTCCATTCCACTACATCTATTTTTTCACCCTGTAACTCGCTCACAATACTTTGTATCCTGATACCTCTTAACCCAACACAAGACCCAACTGCATCAATACCTTCTTGTTTTGCTACAACAGAAACTTTACTTCTATTACCCGCTTCTCTTGCTATAGACATGATATCAACAGAACCATTTGAAATTTCAGGAACTTCTTGTTCAAATAATTTTTGTAATAAAATAGTATCTGCCCTAGATACTATCAATTCTGGGCCTCTTGGAGTGTCAGCTATATCTTTTAATAAAATCCTAAATTTCTGTCCTACTCTATATCTTTCAGAATACATTTGTTCGTTAACTGGTAACAAAGCTTCAGCTCTTCCCATTTCAACAAACACTTTCTTTTGATCAATTCTAACAACTGTAACAGAAAATATTTCACCTTCTCTTCCCTGGAATTCCTTGAAAATTAAATCTTTTTCAGCTTCTCTTAATCTCTGCAGTATAACCTGTTTTGCTGTTTGTGCTTCTATTCTACCTCCTGCTTCATTTAATTTTCCAGTAAGTATATTTTGTCCAATTTCAGAATCAGAATTTATTTTTTTAGCATCTTTTAAAGAAATTTCTATTGAACTATCTAATACTTCTTCAACTACATTTTTAACAACATATACGTTAAAATCACCCGTTTCAGTATCTAATTTAACGGAAATATTATGCCCAGATTTTAAGCTTTCTTTTTTAAAAGTTGAAGACAACGCTTCTTCAACAGCAGATAATATAGTATCCCTATCTAAATTTCTTTCAGCAGCAAGCTGAGTTAAAGCTATTAAAAAATTACTTTTCATAACATCAATCAAATAATATAAATAAAATACATTTATAAAAAACAAAAGTGGGTCTAGCCCACTTTTATTATCATGCATAAATTTAACTATTATTTTAGTACTTGTATTAATTTATTTCAACACATAAGATTTAAAGTCGATGTCATAATATTTTATATATCAATAAAACTATACAATGAACCCTTATGAAGAGGTAAACTTAAGTTTAAATAAAGCATCAAAATACACCAATACCAGAGTAACTGATGGTATTTTAGAAATGCTAACAACCCCGTGGAGAGAAATTATTGTGAGCTGCCCTATAAAAATGGACAATGGGGAAACTAAAGTATTCTCAGGGTATAGAATACAGCATAATGCAGTACGAGGTCCTTATAAAGGGGGAGTTAGATTCCATCCTGATGCAAATCATTCTGAAGTGAAGGCATTATCATCACTAATGACATGGAAAAATGCGCTTGTTGATATACCATTTGGAGGGGCAAAAGGCGGTATACAAGTTGATCCAAATAAATTATCAAAAAATGAATTGTATAATTTAACAAAAAGATACACTCTCAGTATTGATAAATTCCTTGGACCAAACACTGATATCCCAGCGCCCGATCTAGGTACAAACTCACAAACAATGGCTTGGATGATGGATGCATATGGATCGATTCATGGATATACACCAGCAATTGTCACAGGGAAGCCTGTAGAGCTAGGCGGATCTATTGGAAGAGATTCAGCTACAGGAAGAGGTGTAGTTTTTATAATTGATGAAGTATGTAAAAAACTAAAACTAAATCCAAAAAATACCAATTTAATTATTCAAGGATTTGGACAAGTTGGTAGTTGGATAGCTCAAATTGCCTTTGAAAAAGGATATAAAATAATGGCAGTAAGTAATGTCAATGGTGCAATATTATCAAATAAAGGAATCAATATTCCAAATCTAATAGAATATTATAATTCAAACAAAACATTTGATGGATATAAAAATGTAGAACATATATCAAATGATGATTTGCTTCTTATAAAATGTGATTTTTTAATTCCCGCAGCAATCGAAAGAGTTATAACTGAAAAAAATGCAGATCAGATCAAATCAAAAATTATTATAGAAGCTGCAAATCATCCTGTCACACCCGAAGCTGATAAAATTCTTGAATCTAAAAATATAGCTATCTATCCTGATACCCTAGTTAATTCTGGAGGAGTAATAGTTTCATATTTTGAATGGATTCAAAATTTGTATCAGCATCAATGGGAAATAGAAAGAGTAAATTCAGAATTGCAAAAAATAATCACAAAAGCTTTTATGGAAGTTTATGATAATGCCAAAAATAAAAATATCAGTTTTAGGCTATCTGCTTTATCCATAGGATTAAATAGAGTAATACATACTGCAGATCTCAGAGGTTATATTTGATGGATGACATGATTTTTAAATCCGCAAAAGATCAAATCAAACTATTACACACCAGGCAAATCTCATCATACGAATTAACAAAAGCATATTTAGATAGAATTGAAAAATATGATGCAGAATTAAATTCTTTTCTATATGTAAATAAAAAAAATGCTTTGGAATCAGCTAAAAACTGTGATGAAAGTATTTCCAAAAATAATTTTGAAGGAAAATTATTTGGACTTCCTTTGGCCATTAAAGACTTAACTCCAATAAATGGTATGCCCACAACTTTTGGTTCTTTGCTCACAAAAGATAACATAGCAAATTATGATGCTTTGCCATTTAAACGTATCAAAAAGCATGGGCCTGTAATTTTAGGAAAAACCAATACCCCTGAATTTGGATTAATGGGGCATACTGAAAATTTATTAAAAGATCATTGCAGAAACCCTTGGAATTCAAACAAAACAGCCGGTGGCTCAAGTGGAGGTGCAGGAAGTGCAGTTGCAGCCGGTTTTTGTTCTATAGCTATGGGAGGAGATGCCGGAGGTTCAATAAGAATTCCATCTAGTTACAATGGTATTTTTGGAATAAAGCCAACACAAGGTAGAGTTCCAAACCCAACTTCTACGCATAATTTCTTATCGCAAAATGGACCCATGACTAGATATGTAGAAGATGCTGCATTAATGTTAGAAATAATTACAGGATTTAGCTCAGAAGATCCTTCATCTTTAAACCAACCTCCAATAAAATTTGAAAATGAATTCTGGGAATATTCATTAACAGACTATTTACAAAGAACATATTCAAAAAATAAATTACAAATAGCTTGGTTAGATAATTTTGGTCATGCAAAACCAGATAGTGAAGTAAAAGCAAAATGCTTAAATACTTTATCTATATTAGAAAATGAAGGGCATTCAATAACGCATATCAACATTGATTTTGGTGAAATATTTAATGCATGGCATAATTTATTTTCTGTATCGGCATATACTAGCCATGAAGAAGAGTATAAGGAAAACAAAAACAAATTTGCTTGGTATACTCAAGAAGCTTTTGAAAATGCAATAAGTCTTTCAGCAACTGAATATGCTCAATCTGTATTAAAACTTAAAAAAGTACAATTAAAATTTACAGAATTATTTAAAAAATATGATCTAATTGCCTCTCCTACAATGCCTACTACAGCTTTTAATGTTGGTGAACCACCTCAGGAAATTAACGGTGAAAAAGTTCATTCTTCATGGGGTTTCTGTTTATATAGTTTTCCTGTTAATTTGTCAGGTGCTCCTGCAGTTAATATCCCTTCTGGTTTTGACAACCAGGGACTTCCAATAGGGCTTCAGATAATTGCACCATGGAAACAAGAAAAGAAATTAATAAAAATCAGCCACTTCCTTGAATCAATGATAAATTGGACTCAGTATATACCTAAAAAATATCAAGTTTAATCTAACCCAGGTCTTTCAAGATGCCAGTCAGTAATTTTTTGAATATGATTTGCGATACTTAATAATTTTTTTTCACTAAGATAGGATCCCATTAATTGTACGCCTACAGGTAACCCGTTTACCTTTCCACCCGGAATAGATATACCAGGAATTCCGGCAATGTTTGCAGGTATTGTCATGATATCACTTGTATACATCGCCATAGGATCTTTGGTCCTTTCACCTAATTTAAAAGCTGTTGTCGGAGAAGTGGGTGTGATCAAGCAATCAACTTTTTTAAACACATCATTTAATTCTTGTTTAATCAACTGTCTTACCTGTTCTGCTTTACCATAATATTCATCATAATATCCAGAAGACAGCGCATATGTACCCAGCATAATTCGGCGTTTCACCTCAATACCAAAACCTTTAGATCTGGAATTTTCTATTCGTTCCCACATACTACTAACTTGATTATCAGAAAAACCATATTTCACACCATCATATCTTGCCAGATTAGATGAAGCTTCTGATGGAGCCAAAATATAATAAACTCCCAAAGCATATTCAGTATGAGGTAATGATACTTCCTCTACTTCTGCACCATGCTCAATTAACAAATTAATAACATCAGTGATTTTATTTTTAATTTTTTTATCTAAAGTTTCAGGAAAATACTCTTTAGGAATTCCAATTTTCAAATTCTTAAAGTCTTCTATGTGGTCTAAAATTAAATCTTTGTCATAACTCTTAGATGTAGAATCATTTTCATCTCTTCCTTTTATTGCATTTAATATTAAAGCGGAATCTTCAACATTATTAGTAAATGGGCCTATTTGATCTAATGAACTTCCAAAAGCAATTAATCCATAACGACTAACTACTCCATATGATGGTTTAAGACCAGTAACTCCACATAAAGATGCAGGTTGTCTTATACTGCCTCCAGTATCTGATCCTAAAGAAAATGCAGCAAATCCAGCGCTTACTGCAGCTGCTGGCCCTCCACTGCTACCACCTGGAACATAATCATAATCCCATGGATTTTTAGTTGGTCCAAATGAAGAATTTTCAGTTGATGAACCCATTGCAAATTCATCTAAATTTCCCTTACCTAATAATACTGCTCCTTCTATATTCAGTTTTTTTACAACAGTAGCATCATAATTAGAATAGAAATCATTTAATATTTTTGAACCTGCAGTAGTAGGGAAATTATTAGTACATATATTATCTTTAAGCATATAAGGGATACCGTTTAATGGGCTTTGATCCCCATTTTTTATTTTATTATCAGATTCTTTTGCTTGTTTGATAGCAAAATTTTTATCTGTAGACAAAAAAGCATGAATTTTATTATCAAATCTTTCAATCCTATCAAAAAAATAATCTACTAATTCAACAGAACTAATTTTATTATTTCTTAATAATTTACTTAAATAAACAATACTTTTACCCGACAAATCATCAGTCATTTAATCATCTCCAAGAACATATTCAATATTCAATTCATTCCCATCATGATTTGGAGCATTGCTTAACAAAATAGATTTATTCCAAGATTTATGCTGAATATCTTTCCTAGTAATATTTTTATCTTTTAAATCATCATCAAATTCATTAAATACATTTATTTCCAAACTATTTAATTTGTCAAAACTATCTAAAATATCATTTAAATCAACAGATAAAGTTTTTAATTCTTCTGAAGTTAAATTTAATTTAACCAAATCAGACAATTCTTTAATGCGGTCTATATGTATTTTTTTCAATTTACCTTATCCTGTTTTTTATAATTTGTTAATTCCATTGCTTTTGCAAATCCTTCAGACAAAATATTATCTATTGCTTCTATTGATCTATCAATCATATCATTAACAATTTTAGTTTCATTAGCATCAAACTTTCCTAAAACAAAAGAAACTAAATCTTCTCCATATCTATCTGGTGTGCCTATTCCTAATCTTAATCTGGGTATATCATTACTAGCAATTTCTGAAAAAATAGATTTCAATCCATTATGTCCTCCTGGCCCACCTCTTTCTTTCAATCTTATTACTCCCAACAATAAATTTATATCATCTACAATAATCAAAACATCATTTGTATTTATATTTAATTTTTTAATTATTTTTTTTAATGGAACTCCAGAATTATTAACATAGGTTATAGGTTTTAAAGAATATAATTCTTTAGATTCATAAAATGTTTGATATAACTCATAATCATCTTTTTTAGATATCAATTCACTTTTATTAATTAAATTAAATGAATCTAAAACTTTCCATCCAATATTATGCCGAGTATTATTATATTTTTTTCCCGGGTTACCTATACCGACTAATAATTTAAACATATTTAAACATATTTAAATATAATTTTAATAATTGAAATCACCACTTTTACCACCTGATTTTGATATTAAATGAATATCATTTATAACTATTCTTTTGTCCACAGATTTCAACATATCATAAATTGTCAAAGACGCGACAGTTACTGAAGTTAAAGCTTCCATTTCAACACCTGTATTACCAATACACTTCACTTCTGAGTCGACTGTTATAAATCCCGAATCATCTAATATAAAATCTATATTTATATTCGTCAAATTAATCTGATGACACAAAGGAATCAATTCATGCGTTTTTTTTGCAGCCTGTATTCCTGCTATTCTGGCTGTGGCTAAAACATTACCTTTTTTTGAATCATTACTTTTTGTCATTTCAAAAGCTGTTTTAGATAATTTTATTTTCGAAGTTGCTTTTGCAACTCTAATGGTATGATTTTTATCTGAGACATCTACCATATTGACATTACCATCTTTTGATAGGTGAGACATTCTTGCTTCCTGATTAGCTTTTTGATCTACATTTTCATTGCCCTCAATTCCTGCATGTGCTTTAACCCATTCCCATTTACAACGAAGATTTTTTATTTTTTTAGATTCATCTAAGTTTTCCCACAAATCAATATTTTCTTTTTTCTTCCAATTTTTATTCATAGTATTTATAATTAATTGGCTATCAGACTTAATAGTCACAACAGAATCATTATTTATAAAATCTGATTGAATGGATTTAATGACTGCGGTTAATTCCATACGATTATTAGTGGTATTTTTATCAGACCCGCTTAATGAATCTACTATCTCATCGTTAGAATTTCTAATCTCATACGCCCATCCACCTGGCCCAGGGTTAGGAATACAAGATCCGTCAGTATAAACTATATAATGATTTACATTAGAATCAGTTACAAAATCATCAATACTTGATTGCTGAGATTTGTTTTGTTTTTTATCCACCAATTTTATACATCTCCACTTTTTCTTTATCAGTTTTACCTAAAGCTCTAAGTTGTGAATATTGATCAGATCTACCTATCCAAATTTTTCTTATAAAATCTTCTAAATTTTTATAAGATCGTTTTCTGATTACAGATTTCAAATCATGTCCTTTATTTGTGAATAAACATGTATATAAATTTCCATCTGCAGTAATTCTTGCTCTTGTACAATCAGAACAAAATGGTTTTGATACTGAAGATATTATACCTATTTCACCCACTCCATCAATAAATTTATATCTTGTCGCTACCTCTCCAAAATAATTTGGATCAACTGGTTTTAATTCATATTTTTTTTCTATAATACTAAGAATATCTTCTGCATAAACAACATCATCTGATTTCCATCCATTTATAGTACCAACATCCATATACTCTATAAATCTTATAATTAAATTATTGTCCCTTCCAAAATTTACCAAATCAATAATTTGCTCCTCATTTATACCTTTCATGACTACGCAATTAATTTTTATATTTTCAAATCCAATACTTTGAGCAAATTCAATTCCTTCTAATGTTTTTTTGATATCTAAATTTTGCCCATTTAATTTTTTGTATGTTTCAGGGTTTAATGAATCCAAACTAACAGTCAATCTATCTACCCCAGACTGTTTTAAATCCAGCGCATATTTATTTAGAAAAAAACCATTTGTAGTAAGTGCTATTTCTTTAATACCAAGAATTGATTTCAAATCTTTAATTAATAAAGATAAGTCTTTTCGCAATAATGGTTCACCGCCTGTAATTCTTAACTTTTCTACTCCAAACTTTGAAAAAACCTCGCTAATTGTTATTATTTCATCAAATGATAACAATTGATCATTTTTCAAAAATTGATACCTTTCTCCATAAATTTCTTTTGGCATACAATAAGGGCATCTGAAATTACATCTATCAATTACTGATATCCTTAAATCTTTAATCGGTCTGTTAAATTTATCTTTTATAACCATAGTAAAGAGACAATATACATATTAAAGAATTAATTCAATGAATTTAGACAGCTTATTTTAAAAAGCTAAATTCAAATATTTATAATTATTCACCTTTAATTATAAATCTATCGGGTATTAAGTGCATTATAGTTTAGAAATAGGTATTATTGAAAAAAATCAATTAACAGGAGTTTATTCAGGGATATGGTTCGGAAAATAGATTACATAGATGATGTAGAGTTTATGCAAGTAGCAATTAATGAAGCGATTAAAGGCTTAGAATTAGGCGACCAACCTTTTGGAGCCGTATTAGTAATGGATAATAAAGTAATACGTACTGGTAGAAATCTTGTTTACAGCACATTTGATCCAACTGCCCACGCAGAAACTGTAGCTTTAAGAGATGCTGGTACTTCAATCAAAGCTCTCAGTTTTCCTGGAGCAACTCTTTACGCTTCCTGGGAACCTTGTCCAATGTGTCTTGGGGCAATTATAACATCAAAAATAAATCGCCTGGTCTTAGGAGGCCGAACAAGCACAAGAGGCAGTAACTATGGCAAATATACTGTAGAAAAACTAATTAAACTAACCGATGTTCAAAACAAGCTAATACTGACTACCGGAGTAATGCAACAAGAAAGCGAAAAAATTGTCAATAAGTGGATAGAAAGTAAATAACAATCATTACTTTAAAGATTCTAGAAATTTAGACAACTTGTTTAAAGCAATTGCCCTATGACTAATTTTATTTTTTATTTCAGTATTTATTTCAGCCATCGTTTTTGCATATTTTTCTAAAAAAAATATAGGATCATACCCAAAACCATTAGATCCTTTCACTTTATTTATTATTAATCCCGTACACTCTCCTTCAAAATTGCTAACCCATTCATTATTTTTACAAAGTGTTAATACACATTTGAATTTTGCCTTAACATTAT
The DNA here is from genome assembly GCA_009391605.1 of SAR202 cluster bacterium. The sequence goes on along the minus strand of VFGQ01000063.1, from coordinate 16,410 downwards.
TAAAATCAGAGATTTCATCTAATAATAATAAATTCCTTTCATGGTCTGACAAATGCTCTCCTCCATATCTTGCGCTTAATACACCCGGCTTTCCATTTAAACATTCAACTTCCAATCCTGAATCATCTGCTAACACTAACATTCCTGAAATTGAAGAATAATAATCAGCTTTATGGAAAGAATTTTGTTGAAAAGTATCAAATGGTTCACTAACACTTTCATGAATACCAAGTGATTTAAGATCAAAAAAATTTATACTAAAATGTTCAAAATATTTTTTAATCTCAAGTATTTTCCCTTGGTTGTGCGATGCTATTAATATATCCATTTATTTAAGATAATTCGCCATTTCTAGCTTCTGAAACCATCTTACATCTATTTATAAATTCTTTTTGCGCAATTAAAAGATTATCTGAATTTCCTTTCCATTTATTAAGAGTTGATGATTGCAAACCTCTTCCATAAGAAAAACTTAACTCCCATGGCATATCGCCTATTTGTTTTGCATATTTATTTATAGTATCAAGATTATCTATAGATTCAATGTCAGATTGCCCTCCAGATAAGAAAATAATACCTGGAACATTTTCAGGAATAGTGTCTTTAAAACATTTAAGTGTCATTTCAGCTACCCTGTTTTTATCAGCTCTATTTAGAGATTCTTTTCCTGACAAAATCATATTTGGTTTAAGCAATATTCCAGATAAATTAACTTTATGTTTATCTAATTGATTGAAAACTTCATTTAATGTCTTATTTGTAACTTCATAACAAGAATTTATACTATGTTCTCCGTCCATCAATACCTCAGGCTCCACTATGGGAACCAATCCTGCTTCTTGGCTAGTAATGGCGTATCTGGCCAATAAAACCGCATTTAATTCTATGCATTGAGCAGAAGGAATTTGATCACCAATTGTTATTACAGCTCTCCACTTACTAAATCGAGCTCCATCATCATGGAAATTTTTCATCCGATCATACAATCCATCTAATCCTTCAGTGATTTTTTCTCCAGGAAATCCAATGAAATCTTTTGCACTTTTATCAACTTTTATTCCAGGAATTACATCTTTACTTTGCAGCAATTCAGACAATAACTGTCCTTTAGAACTTTTTTGATACAAAGTTTCTTCATATAAAATTATTCCACTAATATAATCTTCAATACCTTTGGTAGAAAAAAGTAATTCCCTATAATCTCGTCTATTGTTTTCAGTCGATTCTATATCAATGGAATCAAATCTCTTTTTAATAGTAGGGTTGCTTTCGTCTGCTGCCAATATTCCCTTATAAGGAGCTACTAATTTTTTAGCAATATTTGATAATTTGTCTTTATCCATAATATATCCTTTTATTCTACATTTTTTGTCAAATCTGCATTTCCAATAATTAATGAAACTGTTTGATGTATTCCCTCTGGTTCCAACTCTAATGTATCCATGCCTTTTGAAAAAGATTCTCCTCCGGCAATATTAATTATATAAGCCAATGGATTTGCTTCATACATTAATCTTAACTTTGACTTACGAGTATTAATATTCATAGGATTTAAATGAATTCCACCTTTTAACAGATTCCTATGAAAATCTGCAACCAATGAACCAACATATCTTTGTGTCAAAGATTTATTACCTCTCAAATTATCAATATATTCTTGTACCTCATTTGACCAATTGTGATAATTACTTTCATTAGCACTATAATACTGAGGATTCTTTGGTAATTTAATATTTTGATCCAACAATACAAATTTAGATTCAGAATCCAAAAGAAAAGAAACAATTTTAGAGTCATACCCAATAACTAAAACTGTATTAGGGCCATAAATAGCATACATAGCCATTTTTTGATTAGATCCTTTATAAGATTTGAAATCAGAATAATCAAAACTGTTTTCCCAAATTCCAAAAATAGAGCCTATACTAACTGAGACATCTACATTAGACGAACCATCAAGAGGATCCATCATAATCATATAAGAAGACGAATTATTTTGAAGCTGTTTGATATCATCCAACTCCTCACATCCTACAGCCGAAATATATTCTGACTGAGCAAAATTTCTTAGGAATACATCCGTAGCAATCAAATCTAATTTTTCAACCTGTTCACCATGAATATTTTCCCCACCGTGCTTACCAAATAAATCTTTTGAATCGGGTCCATAAAGAAGTTTTGATATTTCAATCACACCATCAGATATTTTAAGTATTATTTCAAATATTGCTTTATTCTCTGCAGAATTATCAGAGTTTTGAATTATATAATCATCTAAAGAAATCATAATTAATAGCCAAACTATTTAAATAAGTTTATAACAATCATAATCTTTATACACCTTAGAAATCAAAACATTTTGATTTATAATATAAATAATGAAATTTAAACAAAGTAAAGAAAAAAACAGACAAGTAAACTTAGATGTAGATTTAGATGACAAAGACTTAGAACCTTATTATAAAATTGGTTATAAGAAACTAGTAAAAAAAATTACAATTCCAGGTTTCAGAAAAGGAAAAGCTCCTTATCATATTATTGAATCTCAATATGGTAAAGAGACAATAATATCTGAAGCTCTAGATAATATACTTTCCGATAAAACAAGTGAGGCAATTAAAGAATCTAGCCTTGAATCATATATGCCTCCAAAAATAGAATTGAAAAACTTTAATCCTATTAAATTTACTATTATTTTACCCTTACAACCTCAAATTGTATTGGGGGAAATAAATAAAATAAAACTGGAAAAAATAAAAGATCCCGATTTTGAATCTCTAATAGATGAACAAATCAATAATTTACAAAAACAATTCACAAATTGGATTCCAAGTAGTGAAAAAGCGCAATCAGGAGAATTAATTTCTATTAATATTAAAATTGAAATAAATGGCAATTCTGTACTTGATCAAAAAAACACTGATATTTTACTTGAAGAACAAAATGATGAATTTGCTCCGGGATTAATTAAAAATCTTATTGGCCTAAAAGAAGGAGATTCAAAAAATCTAGATTTAAAGATTTCTAAAAATCACCCTTCATCAGAAATGGCTAATAAAAAAGCAAATTTTAACATCACAGTAAATTCAGTAAAAAAATCTGACTCACCTAAATTAGATGCAAATTTTGCGAAAATGGTTTCCAATAACGAAATTAAAACAATGAATACTTTAAGGAAAAAAGTTAAAACAAGTGTCGAAGAGAATCATAAACAGCAATCAGAATACGAATACCAAAATAATGCAATTAATGAATTGATAAAAATTTCTAATATTGAACTTCCACCTCTAATGATTGAAAGAGAAATTCAAAATGAAATAGAACAACTTGAAAATTTAGCAAAAAGATTCAAAATGACTCTTGAAGAATATCTTACTAAAAACAACCAAAATCTAGAAGAAACTAAAAAAAATATAGAAATTGAAACATTGCAAAAATTAAATAGAACTTTCACTCTATTAGAAATATGTAAACAAAATAATATCACTCCTACAGAACAAGAATTATCTGAAGCTGAAAAAAATTTAATAGCCCAACAATCAAATAATAAAAACAGCCCTAAATTATCTAAAGAAGAGATCCGAATGGAAGCAGAATACAGATTAAAACTTGAAAAGGCATCAAAATATTTATATCAAGAGACCCTAGAAAACGTTGTATAGCAATTAAATTTATAAGACAATTGTAAATCTCTCTAAAAAATAAGGAGTTTGAAAATGATTAATAATCCAAAAAATATAATACCTATGGTAATAGAAAGTGGTACCAGGGGAGAAAGAGCATTTGATATATATTCATTATTACTAAAAGAAAGAATTATATTTTTAGGAACTCCAATAAATGATCAGGTGGCAAACTTATTAGTAGCACAACTTCTTTACCTTGACAGAGAAGACCCTGAAAGAGATATAAGTATATATATTAACTCACCAGGTGGTGTAATAAGTTCTGGTTTAGCAATTTTTGATACTATGAACTTAATCAGGCCAGATGTTTCAACAATTTGTGTAGGTTTAGCTGCAAGTATGGCTACAGTACTTTTATGCGCAGGAACAAAAGGCAAAAGATATGCTTTGCCAAATTCTACCGTCCATATGCATCAACCAATAGGTGGAGCTCAAGGACAAGCTTCTGATGTGGAAATTGCAGCAAGAGAAATGCTTAGACTTCAAGACAAAGTCAGACAAATGATTTCTGAGTCAACCGGACAACCATATGAAAAAATAGCTAAAGATACTGATAGAGATTATTATCTAACATCTGCCCAAGCCAAAGACTATGGGCTTATTGATGAAGTTCTTGATAAACAATAAAAATAAATTAAATGAGAAAAAACATTGAATACTTCAAATAACAATGCAAAATATTTATGCTCTTTTTGTAAAAAACCTCAAACTCAAGTAAATAGATTGATAGCAGGTCCGGATCGAGTGTTTATTTGTGATATATGTGTGAATTTATGTTCTGACATGTTATCAAATACAAATATTAAAAATAAAGATCTTAAAAAATATTCAGATGAAAACAAATCATCAATATCATATCCTATATCTATAAAATCTGAATTAGACAGATCAATTATCGGGCAAGAAATAGCAAAAAAAATACTTAGTGTATCTGTTTATAATCATTACAAAAGAATTAATACGCAAAATACACAACAATCCGATATAACAATTGAAAAATCAAACATAGCATTAATCGGTCCTGCTGGATCTGGGAAAACATTATTAGCTCAATCTTTAGCTAAAATTTTAGACGTCCCATTTGCAATAGTTGATGCAACATCACTAACAGAAGCAGGATACGTAGGTGAAGACGTTGAAAATATATTACTTAGATTAATACAAGCAGCAGATTTTGATATTAAAAAAGCTGAAAAAGGCATAATTTATATAGATGAAATAGATAAAATAACTCGTAAATCAGCTAATCCTTCTTTAACAAGGGATGTGTCAGGTGAAGGAGTTCAACAAGCGCTATTAAAAATAATAGAAGGAACCATTTCAAATGTACCTCCCCAAGGTGGCAGGAAACATCCTCATCAAGAATTTATCCAGATTAACACACATAACATTTTATTTATTGTTGGTGGAGCTTTTGAAGGAATTCAAGATATTGTTAACAAAAGAATCCAAAAAAATTTCCATTCCATTGGTTTTCAATCAGATAAAAATAATTCGAATGAACTAGAAACAGAACAGCATGCTACCACAGAAGATCTACTAGAATATGGATTTATACCTGAGTTTATTGGCAGATTACCTGTTATTACTCAGCTTCATGAATTAAACGAAAATCATTTATATGACATATTAACAAAACCAGTAAATTCTCTTATAGAACAATATAAAACGTTATTTTCAATAGATAACCTTAAATTAGAATTTGATAATAAAGCTCTAGAAAAAATTTCAAAATTAGCAATAGAAAGAGGAACTGGTGCAAGAGGTTTGAAATCTATATTAGAAGAAACTTTAATTGATGCAATGTACGAACTACCTGGTAAAAACAACTTTTCAAAAATCCATGTAACTGAACAATCAATCAATAACAAAAATAAATTTATCATCTATGATAAAAATAATACTGAAATAAATTACGACGATTTATTATCAGAGTCAGCTTAATAATTTTTCTATTTCCAGACTAAAATCAACAGATTTAAAATCTTTATTGGGTTTTTCATTAAATAACTGCTCTAAAACTTCTTTATTATTAATTAAATAATTTATAACAATCACTAATAAATATTTTTCCCTAGATAATATTTGATTTCTAATAAGAGTAAATAAATCTAAATCTTCATAAATAATATTTTTATTATTTGATTCTAAATTAAATTGATTCCATGCATCATTATATAAATTAGATTTTATTGGAAATTTACAATATCCTATTGATTTTCCTGCATCAAGTTTTTTAGTAACAATATGAACATTTAATCCTGAATATTCTTGGTCATTTTCAATAAGTTTCACAATTACCTGCCCCCATGTACCTTTAGGACCATCAGGTAGAGCAGGATGCAAATTAATAAATTTAAACTTTGTACATAAATCTTCACTTAAAATAAGCATATAACCTGCAAGTACAATTATATCAACTTCATACTCAGATATTAATTTAAGAACCTCTTTATCATATAATTCTCTACAATCAGAAAAATTTTTATAATTATTCTTTTTTTGAAAATTTTCAGAAGATAAGGTAATTAAATTAATATTATTTTGAATAATATAATTTATATATTCATCACTACCATCTGCCTCACCAAATTCCCTGTTACAAAATACAAATTCCAAAGATGCATTCAATGAATTTTTACTAATCTGATTTAACAAAAAATTAATAAAACCTAAAGACCCTTTGCCATTTCCTGTAGAAAACCATCCAATTTTTAACATTAGCTTTTAATTTCAATTATGTATTTATCAACAAAAATATCACACATCCCCATATAATAAAACTTAATATACTTATAATTAAATTAATATTAATTCTGATATTAAAATACAGTAAAATTGACGAACTAAATATCCCGCCTAACAATCCTCCCAAATGAGCCCAATTATCAACTCTTGGATATGTTAATCCATAAAACAAATTGATTGTTAGTAAAATAATGATGCCAATTAAATTGTTTTTGGCATAAATAGGATTAGATTTTCTAATATGTAAATAATAAATCATTAATGATCCAAGTAAACCAAATACTGCACCGCTAGATCCTACAGAAATTGCATTATTGTTTAACGCTACACTAAATGCACTTCCTGTAATTCCAGAACATAAATATACGATTAAAAAATTTCTTTTCCCTAATAATTGTTCAATTAAATTTCCAAAAGCTAATAGTGCAATTGAGTTAAATATCAAATGCGAAATACCAGAATGAAGAAAAACAGAAAAAAGAAGCCTCCATACTTCTCCTTTTTTTACATAAGGGGCATAATTTGCTCCCATAGCAATTAAAGTATTCGAAGAACCATCTAATATTAATTCAGAAATTATCCAAATAAAAATATTAACAAATAAAACAATTAAATAAATAGATTGTGTAGGTTTACTAAAAAACACGGGTTAACTCAAACTCAAATTAAATCTTTTCATAATTAGTAATAATTAACTGCGCTTTTTCTAAAGCTTGATTACAATGTTTAACTAATAGCTGTCCTTTTTCGTACAATTTAATTGTTTCTGACAATGATAAATCCTGATCCTCTAATTCATTAACTATTTTCTGTAAAATTAATAAATTCTCTTCGAAATCTTCGAAATCTTTATTTGCTTCACTTTTATTTTCAGACATTAATTACTCCTTCATTTTATTTTCTACTTTTGAGCTTAATATTCCATCAGACAATAAGATTTTCAATTTTTCGCCCATTTCTACCTGATTAATTGACTTAATTATTTTTTTCTTATTATTTTCTACAAGAGCATATCCCTTTTTTGACATTTCAGTAATATTAAAAACACTTAAAGAATGCTTTATTACTTCCAGGTTATTTATTGTTGTATTTATATAATTAGACAATTTATCATTTAGCATAAATTCTATCTGATCAGTATTCCTAATTAAAATTTCTATTTTTCTTGGGAAAATATTATGTAATCTTATTTTTACTTTTTCTATTTCGGGAATTTTAAATTCCAAATAATATTTAAAAGACTTTTGTATATTTAAAGAAAATCTATTAATGTCAATTTTCAAATCATTGATATCAGGTGTTATCATTTGAGCTGCACCTGTTGGTGTTAATCCTCTTTTATCAGCAACGTAATCTGAAAGTGTATTGTCATCTTCATGTCCTATTCCTGTCACTATTGGAATTTTAGAAGCAAAAATAAATCTTACTATTTCCTCTGAATTAAAAGGCATAAGGTCTTCTTCAGAACCACCTCCTCTAGACAAAAGAATAATATCACTTAATGAATCTTTATTTGCTATATCAATTGAATTACACACATCTTCAATACAATTTTCACCTTGCATTAAAGTAGGAATCAAAATTAACTTTACTAAAGGATATCTCATTGTAATTACTTTTTTAATATCTTCCCATGCCGAAGAATTTTCTGATGTTATCACACATATAGTTTGTGGAAATAAAGGTATATCACGCTTCCTATCTATATCAAATAAACCTTCATGTTCTAATCTTTGTCGTAATCTATCAATCTCTATGGAAATATCACCTAATCCATGTTTTTTAACAGATCTAACTTTTAACTGTAAATTCCCGGTAGGTGAATATATTTCTATTTCTCCATTGATTAAAATTTTATCTCCATCTGAAAAATCATCAGAACCAATATGAGCGTACTTGAAAAATACACATCTAATCATATTATTTTCATCTTTTATTGAAAAATACTTGTGGCCAGAATAAGCAGGTCCTTTATAATCAGTAACTTCGCCTTGTATCCATATATCTTTCAAATAAACATTTTGATCTATTAAGCTATTGAGATTTACTAATAAACTAGATACTTCAAAAATATTTTTCATTTTCAAACTCTTCCTATGTATTCCGATGTTCGTGTATCCATTTTAATTAAATCATTATTATTAACAAATAAAGGAACATTAATAATAATCCCAGTTTGTAAAGTAGCTTTTTTTGTTGCTCCCTGGGTAGTATCTCCTTTAACAGCATTATCAGTTAAAATAACTTTCATATCAACAAAATTTGGTAATTCTATAGATATCGGATTATTTTCAAAATACAATAAATCAATTTGTAATTGATCAACCAAATAATTAATACGATCTCCTAATATTTCTTTACTTAAATTTATTTGTTCATAACTACTATTATTCATAAATACATAATTATCCCGATCTGAATAAAGATAAATTGCGCTAACTTTTTGTATATTTGCAGCTTCTATTTTAATGTCATATCCAGAATATGATTTAACTAAAACCTTTTCTGTACGAATTTCTTTATACTTAAGTCTAATTACTGGAGCTCCTCTATCTTTTTTAGATCTTGAATATTCAAGTAAAATGCAAGGTTTCCCGTCTACATCTAAAGCCATACCTTTCTTCAATTCATTATAAGCCAATGACATAGTATTTCTCCTTTAATTTATAAAATAGCCAACAGCAATTTTATATCCACTTGACCCAAATCCAACTACCATTTTTGAGCATACATCAGAAATAACAGAATGATTTCTAAATTTTTCTCTTGTAAAAACATTTGAAAGATGAACTTCCACTACAGGAATAGAAATGGACGAGATAGCATCACGTATAGAAATACTATAATGACTTAAAGCTCCTGGATTTATTATTAATCCCTGATATAGGTCATTACTTTTTTGAACCATATCAACTATTTCACCTTCATGATTAGATTGAAATGCATCAACATCAATATTATGATTTTTTGAATATAAAAAAACATCATCCAAAATATCTTTCAAAGTTTCCTTACCATATATTTTTGGCTCTCTTTGCCCTAATAAATTTAAATTTGGTCCGTTAATAATCAATAAATTCATTTTAAACTAACCCTTGGATGTGAATTAAAATAAGATTTTTTCATATCATTATTTGCAACTTGAGTGTAAATTTGAGTAGTAGATACTTTTGAATGGCCTAATAATGCTTGCACAGTCCTTAAATTTGCCCCATTAGAGAGCATATGGGTTGCAAAAGTATGTCTTAATAAATGAGGATGTAATGAAACCCCAATTCCAGATTTATAGCCATATTTTTTTACTATATTTTGAATAGATCTAACAGATAACCTAGCACCAAATCTATTTAAAAATAGAGCATTATTTTGATGATTTTTAAATTTTTGTGAACATAATTTAATATATTGATCAATCCAAGTTCTGGCAGTACCACTCATAAAAACTACTCTCGGCTTAGCGCCTTTACCCATCAATTTTATTTTATTTTTATCAATAAAATCATCAATATTTAACGACGAAATCTCTGAGACTCTCATTCCTGTAGTGTAGAGAATTTCAATTAAAGCTCGATCCCTAACTCCTAATAAATTAGTCACATCTATACTTGATATTAATCTTTCAGTTTGTTCAATAGAAATTATAGATGGTAATTTTTTTTGTATTTTAGATTTAGAAATCATAGAAATTGTAATTTCATCAAAATCAGAGTTTGTGGATACATAATTAAATAAACTTCTTAGTACACTTAATTTTCTGTTTATACTTGATCTCTGATAACCTTTAGTATTCAAATAATGCACATATTTTCTAATTAAAGATTTATCTATATTTTCCAATAAAATATTATTATCTAAATTAATAAAATCTTTAAAACTTTTTAAATCATTTTTATAATTTCGAACAGTAAATTTTGATAGATTTCGATAACTTATTAAATAAGTAATAAAATCCTCAATTAATTGGAGTAAATCTTTAATAATCTTCCTTTTCATACCTATATTTACTCACTAATTTTCATAAATTCTGGTATTTCTTGAAAAGATTTACAAATTTCACATCTCAATCTGTTTCCTCTCACAAATAAAGTTTCAGCTTTACATTCTTCATTTAAACATTTACATTCAACAGGTTTGTATCTAGAATTAAATTTACAATTTGGATAATCAGCGCATCCATAATATACACTTCCTTTTGACCCTTGCAACTCTCTCATTGTTCCATTTTTGCACTCAGGACACAAATGATTTGTTTCAGTGATAATTGGTTTTGTAGTTTTACATTTCGGAAATGCAGAACATCCTAAAAATTTAGTGCCATTTTTTTTAGTACTTCTTATGATCATTGGACTTTCACATTCAGGACAATGTTCATCTGAATATTCTTCAATTTCATCTTTTGGAACCCTGTCTTGTTCAAGAGCATTTTTTATACTAAGTTCTAATTTTGTATATAAATCATTTAATAACAATTGCCAATCCATATCCCCAGTAGCAATTTTATCTAACTTTTCTTCCATATCAGTTGTATAAACAGGGCTAACTTCAGTAGAAAAATTATTTTTTAAAAACTTCGATATTGCTCTACCTAATTTAGTTGGGTGTAATCTAGATTCTTTTTTTTCAAGGTACAACTTCAAATTTGTTTTTATTGTATTTGCATATGTACTAGGTCTGCCAATGCCTTCTTGTTCCATTTTTCTAACTAACATAGCTTCATTATATCTAGGCAATGGCTTTGTTTGATCAGCTTTTGAATTAACATCTTCAATAATTACTTTGTCACCTTTCTTGAATTGGAAATTTAATCTAATTTCACTATCAGATGCTTCTCTGTCTTCTCCATAAATAATATAGTATCCATCAAAATCAATTATCCAATTTTCTAACTTGAAATCTAATTGTTCATTTTCATATTTTTTGTCACACGAAATTACAGCCTTAGTAACATCATATACTGCTTTTTCCATTTGTGATGATACAAATCTTTTCCATATCAATTCATACAATCTAAGCAAATTACGGTTATCTGTAGATATTAGATTTTTTAATTTTTTGGGGGTCATTTTAACATCAGCAGGTCTTATGCACTCATGAGCTTCTTGAGATCTTTGTTTATTCTTATAATAATTTGGTTTTTCAGGAATGTATTTATCTCCATATTCATTAGAGATATAATTTCTTACACTAGTCATTGCTGTGGGCGTAATAGTGAAAGAATCTGTACGCATATAAGTAATTAACCCAATTGAACTTCCATCATTTAAATCTACTCCTTCAAATAATTGTTGAGCTAAACTCATTGTAACATCAGGTGACAAACTTAATTTTTGACTTGATTCTTGCTGTAATGAACTAGTGATAAATGGTGGCCTAGGAGATTTGTAACTTTTAGAATTTTTAATATCTGTTACAACAGCATCATTATTTTTTAAAATATTTACTATTCCATCAGTTTTCTTGATATCAAAAATTCTATATTTTGTATTTGCTTTGGTATTAGGATCACTTAAATTAACCTTAAATTCAGAATTATCAATTTTAAGCATAGCTGATATATTCCAAAAATCTTCAGGAATAAAGTTTTCAATTTCTTCTTCTCTTTCTATTACAAATTGTAGTACTGGTGATTGAACTCTTCCTGCAGACGTATTATATTTTACTTTTTTCCACAAAACTGGGCTTACCTGAAATCCATAAATCCTGTCTAATAATCTTCTTGCTTGTTGAGAATCATACAAATTTGAATCTAATTTTCTCGGATTTGATATCGATTCAAAAACAGCTTTTTTCGTAAATTCATTAAAAACTATTCTATTTTGCTGATCTTCATCAAGCTTTAAAAATTTTGCAATATGCCATCCTATTGCTTCACCTTCTCTGTCAGGATCAGTTGCAATATATATTTCAGATGCGTTATCTTTTCCTAGCTTTAATTCTTTTTTTACTTTTTGTACAACCTTGCTTGTTGAGAGTTCATATTTGGGTATGAATTCATATCTTGTAGTTCCATTATCTTCGATTTCTTTAATTTCTATTCCTAAATCTTCCCTAGACAAATCCCTGAAATGCCCAACAGTTGCAATAGAATTAAATTCTTCACCCAATAATTTGGCAATTGTTTTTGCTTTTGTTGGAGATTCAACTATTACTAATTTTTTTTTGTTTGTCAATTTTATTCCTATTTTATATTATTAATTCGGAGAGGATGGGATTCGAACCCATGGAACTGTTGCCAGTTCACGCGCTTTCCAAGCGCGCCTATTCGACCACTCTAGCACCTCTCCATCTATTTTATAATTTAATACGGAGAGGGTGGGATTCGAACCCACGATCTGAAAATTCAGATACTGGTTTTCGAGACCAGCTCCTTAAACCACTCGGACACCTCTCCAATACAAGTAGTTACTGATCAAATAATTCTCCTAGCAAAAGATTATAAATGATTTTAAACAGTATATTCAAATCAATCATCAAAAAAAAACTAGTTCAATACCATTTAATTTTTATTTTCTGATTTTATAACATCTATAGAAAGTTCATGTAACTGTTCTTTCGATAATGGACTTGGGGATTCAAATAAAGGGTCAAAACCACTTTGAGTTTTTGGAAAAGCTATTACATCTCTTATATTTTCAGTGCCAGCCAATAACATCACAATCCTATCTATTCCTGGAGCAATACCTCCATGCGGCGGTGCTCCATATTCAAAAGAATTTAATAATTGTGAAAATTGTTCATTAGTTTGTTCCTTTGAATAACCTAAAACAGAAAAAACCTGTTCTTGTAATTCTTTTTTATGAATTCTGATACTCCCACTTGCTAATTCATATCCATTTGCAACCATATCATAACAATAAGCTCTTATTTTTCCAGGATTATCTGTTATATTATTCAAATATTTCTCATGAGGCATTGTAAACGGATGATGTGAAGATTCCCATTTTTTAGCATCTTCATCCCATTCAAATAATGGAAAATCTGTAATAAAACAAAATTGTAACTCATTTTGATCATACAATTGTAAATCACGACCTAATCTAGATCTTAAATTCCCTAATATTTCTAAAGTATTTTTATTCTTACCAGCAACCAATAAAATCATATCCCCATTCTTAGCTCCGGAATATTTAGCAAGTTTTTTTACAAAATTTTTATCCAAGTATTTTTTTACTATACTTTTAAATTCAAACTCAGAATCCAAAACTATCCAAATTAATCCACCACTTCCTAAATTTTTGGAATAATCAACAATATCATCTATCTGTCGCCTTGAAAATTCACTTCCTTTTGGTACAACTAATCCTTTTACAACTTCTCCTCTCGATACAGTGTCAGATAGAACTTTAAATTGATTGCCTTTACACAAATCAGTAAAATCATTAATCTTCATTCCATACCTTATATCAGGTTTGTCAGTACCATAAAGATTCATAGACTCATCATAAGTTAGTCTAACAAAAGGAGAATTGTATTTTTTATTTAATCCTACTTTTTCCATCAATCCTTTCATCATATCTTCTGTTAAAGAAAGTACATCCTCTTGGTTAACAAAACTCATTTCAAGATCCAATTGTGTAAATTCAGGCTGTCTATCTGCTCTTGGGTCTTCATCTCTGAAACATTTTACTATCTGAAAATATTTATCTACTCCAGCAACCATTAATAATTGCTTCAACTGCTGTGGTGATTGAGGTAAAGCATAAAATTGTCCAGGGTTATTTCTGCTTGGAACAACAAAATCTCGTGCACCTTCTGGTGTGCTTTTAATTAATATTGGAGTTTCAATCTCTAAAAATCCTTTATTATCCAAATAGTCTCTTATATATTTAATTACATTATGTCTTAAATTTAAAATATTATATTTCTGAGGTCTCCTTAAATCTAAATATCTGTATTTAAGTCTCAAAAATTCTTCAGTTTCTTCTTTAAAATCAGAAATTTCAAAAGGAAGAGTTTTAGACATATTAATAACTTCATATGATTTAGCAATCAATTCAATTTTCCCAGTATTTAAATTTGGATTCTGGGTACCTTTAGGGCGTAATTTTACTAAACCTTTTACTTTTATTATCCATTCTGATCTAAATTGATTCCAGTTAATTTCAGAAGGTTTTAAATTTTCAGGATCAAAAACTACTTGAATTAGACCAGTTCTATCCCTTAAATCAATAAATAACAATCCTCCATGATCTCTTCTCTTATTTATCCATCCTGAAAGAGTTATCTCTTTATTTACTAAATTTTCGGTAGGTTCGCCACAATAATAATCTCTATACAATATTTACCTCGAATCAAGGATATTATTTGAATCCCTGTCATACAATATTCTGCTAACTAACAAATCTAAACTCAAAAATGATTTCAAATCTATATTATTAGTTAATACTCTTTTAAACAATAATAATACAAATAATAATTCAAGTGAAATGATAACGTAAATATTCTCTAAAATAAAAGGGGTAAGAAAAATAAAAGCTATAATTCCAAAAAATGTCGATAAAGCATTATTTTTCCACAAGAAATACTCAAGTGATTTAAAAATTATCACTACAATAATAGCTTCTTTCCATAATCCAACAGCACAAATAATCCCCAATGAATTTAAAATTCCTCTACCACCTTGAAATTTTTCAAAAATACTAAACATATGGAAAAAAACTATCAAAATTAAAGAAAAACAATATATTAAATTATTTACATTAAAATAATTTAAATAAAATATAGGTATAAATCCCTTAATCCAAAAATCAAACAACCCTACAATAATAGCTAGTTTCAAACCATATAAAGTATAAATATTTGAAGCACCGGCACTTTTGTAACCAATTTTATAAATATTTTTTTTATAATAATATGTTGAAATTAAAGATGAGATATTTATATTACTAATTAAAATCAATAATAAAATTAACAATATTTCTATCATCAAATCTATATTCTTAAATTAATTTGCAATTTCAATAGATCTAAGTTCTCTTATAACCATAACTTTTATTTGTCCAGGATATGTAAGGTTTTTTTCTAATTCAGAAACTATTTCTCTAGATAAGGATTGAGCTTGTAAATCATCAACACTTTCCGGATTTACAAATACTCTTAACTCTCTACCTGCCTGAATAGCATAAGATTTTTCAACACCTTCATAATTATTTGCTATATTTTCAATTTCTGAAAGTCTTTTAACATAATTCTCTAAAGTGTTATGCCTAGCTCCAGGTCTAGCTGCGCTAATAGCATCAGCAGAAGAAACAATAAATCCTTCAACCGTAGAATGAGTATCATTATGATGTTCTGAAATCATATCGCAAATATCATTTTCAATTCCATATTTCCTACATAAATCTGCTCCAACTTCAGCATGAGGTCCTTGGATTTTATGAGTTAAAGCCTTTCCGATATCATGTAAAAAGCCACCGGCTTTTGCTTTATATGGGTCAGCTCCTATTTCAGATGCAATTAAAGATGCTAACCATCCAGTTTCAATAGAATGCTGCAAAACATTTTCGCCATAACTATATCGATATTTCAATTCACCAATATTTTTTATTATTTCATTTGGAAGTCCTGAAACTCCAACTTCTAAAGCTGCAGCTTGACCAGATTTTATTATATTTTCTTCTAGTTCAGATTTACACCGATCAACAATTTCTTCAATTTTTGAAGGCTGGACTCTGCCATCTTTTATTAATTTTTCAATTGAAATTCGTGCAACTTCTCTTCTAATAGGGTCAAAAGATGATACTACAACCATTCCTGGAGTATCATCAATCAAAACATCAACACCTGTAGCAGCTTCAATAGCCCTTATGTTTCTACCTTCTCTGCCAATCAATCTGCCTTTCATATCTTCATCTGGCAATGAAATAGAACTAACACTTCTTTCTGAAACAACCTCTGAAGCTAATCTTTGTATTGAATCAGCTATAACTTTTCTAGCTATATCATTACTTTCAATTTTAATTTCATTTTCATAATT
>VFGQ01000132.1 GCA_009391605.1 SAR202 cluster bacterium | reverse complement strand
TATGTATTTTGGAATTGTTCAGGGGGGTACAAATTTAGAATTAAGAGAAAGATCGGCTAAGGATATTACCAGTCTTGAGTTTGATGGATATGCTTATGGAGGCTTAAGTGTTGGAGAAGAAAAAGATTTAATGATAGATGCTCAAAGTTCAATGTATAAATTATTACCTGAAGACAAACCAAGATATTTGATGGGTGTAGGCTCTCCAGATGACCTTGTACGTGCTGTTGGATTTGGGTTTGATATGTTTGATTGTGTTTTACCTACACGGATAGCGAGAAACGGATCTTTATTTACAGATAATGGAAGACTAAATATCTTTAATTCACAATTTAAAATTAAAGATAGCCCTATAGATCAGGATTGTGATTGTTATAGTTGTAAAAATTATAGTTTGGCTTATATCCAACACTTATTTAAATCCAAAGAATTATTAGCATATAGAATTGCTTCAATTCATAATTTAGCTTATTTATTTAATTTAATGAAACGAATGAATAATGCAATTGAAAATTCTTATTTTACGGAATTTTTTGATTCTTTTTTAAATAGATATGAAAGTACTAATTTTACTGTGCAAAAACAACAAAAAGAAAAGTGGCTTAAATCTAATAAAACAAAATCTTAGTCTGTAGTTATACTATTTCTTCTTCAATGTCTTTTTTCTCAGGCTGATATTTCCCAATATTAGTAGCAGTATTTTTGATATTTGAAAATTCATCTAAAAATCCATTTTGTGACGTTCTCTTATCTGAGGTGTATAGTACAAAAAGAGATCCTCTTTTTATCCACTTACTAGTAAGATCAGTTGTTTGGTGATGTATCATTACTGGAATATTTTTTGATTGGCATTGATTAATTATCTCATCAAGTGCATCTTCGTATAATTTGTTTTCATACTCGTTAGGTATTCCCAAACTAACACTAAGATCATTAGGTCCAACAAATATTGCATCAATTCCATCTACTGACAGAATGTTTTCTAAGTTGTTTATTGCTGGAACACTTTCAATTCCAATTATACAAATATTTTCAGCATTGAGATTTTCCAGGTATACTTTTGATTCTTTACTTGGAAATTTATTATGTTTAATAATATCAGATAATAATTTTCCTTTTAGGGGTTTCCATTTAACAGCTCCTACAATTTCTTCTGTTTCTTCTTTTGTTTCACAATAAGGTGCTAATATCCCTCCAGCTCCAGCGTCTAAGTGCATAGTTGCATAATGTGCGGAAGGTATGGGGATTCTAACTATAGGGCATACATTTCCTAAATTAAAAGAGTTGATTAGATTAGCAACTTCACTTCTGTTAAATGGAGAATGTTCAGTGTCTATAACTACATAATCAAGACCTATATTTGCAAAATGGCCAGCCCATCTTGGAGATACAGAGTTTGTCAGCATTGTGCCAAAAACACAATTACTTTGTTGTAATTCGGATTTTATTTTTTTATTTTTCATTTGATAGTTTTAATTGTTTAATAAAAGAGTCCATTTCTCTATATGCCTGAGCATTAGGTTTAACTGAAGGTGGTCTAACATTATTAGATTCAAATATTCCACGTTTACATAATATGTATTTGCTCAAGTAGTAAGAAAAACTTAAACCTTGTGAAAGGTATCTTAACATAGGCACATAATTATTAAAGTATTCATATGCTTCCTCCCATTTATTGTTATTTAACAGTTTGTATGTTTTTACAAATACATCTGGAATGTAAGAACCAGGCATAGTTCCTTTTGCGCCTCTTAAAGATTCTTCAATATAATAGTTTCCGCTTGCCCCGCCAAGAATTATCAGATCTTTTGGGTTTAAATTTAATAAACCTTCTATTTTTAATGGGGTTGGTGGAACTTCAAGTTTTACATATCTACAATATTCTATATTGTTAGCTAAATTTGCTATAAGGTTGTTTGATAGAGATGCTCCTGGAATGTCTTGCATGACAATTGGTAAAGGGATATTGTCAGATATAGTTTCGTAATATTGCATGATTTCAGAATCATTTAATGTTATAAGATTTGGAGGCATTACCATTAGACCATCTGCCCCAAGATCTTTAGCTTGTTTACTCAATCTAATTGTTTCATTCATACTAGAAGTACCGGTATTCACGATTATGTTTATATTTTTTTTTGATTGGTGAATTGATTTATATAAGATTTTGATTAATTTTTCTTTTTCTTCAAAATCTAATTTAAATATTTCACTACCTAAAGCTAAACCTATTCCATTTACATCAGAATTTATTAAGAATTCGCATTCTTTTTCATAATCTTTAAAATTAATGTCACCGTTTTTATTAAATGGAGTAGCAAGTATTGGGATCACTCCAATTATTTGACCCATAGTTCTCTCCTTTAATTTAATAAATTTATGTATTGAACAAAAATTTTGTGAGTGTAAAATTTATTTATGAATAACAGTGTTACTAAATTTTTGAATGAAATCAAGGTCTTAGATTTATCGAGACATTATTCTGGCGATCTCACATCTATGTTTTTAAGTGATTTTGGCGCATTAGTATATAAATATATAAATAGTACTGATAACTATTCAGAAAATGATTTCTGGAACAGAAATAAGAATATCACCCAGACTGAATTTGACAATGAATCGTTTTACAAAAGAATTCAATCTGATTTGAAAGATACTCATGTTTTAATTCATGATTTTCAATATGATACAGATGAGTATAAAAAAATTCTTTCTTTAATTGAAAAAAATAAAAATTTAATAGTTTGTCATATTTCTGCTTTTCCAATTAACTCAGAATTAAGATATGAATTAATGATTGATGATCTTGTTTTAGCAAGGGCAGGGGAGATGATGGTGTTGCCAGGACATGGTGTAGGTCCAAAATATTTGATGCACCCAGTTACAAGTGTAGGATGTGGTATAAATTCTGCAACTGGTGTAATTACTGCATTAATTTCAAATTATATATCTTCGAAAAAAATACAAAATATTAATTCTACTCTTATGGGTGGATTACTCTTATATGCTTCAAATCCGTATCAAGGAGATAAATGGAGAGATTTTGCAAGCCCAACTGGAGGTGCTCCATTTTATAGTAATTATAAATGTGCTGATGGTTATCTTCAAATAGCTTGCATACATAGCGGATTTGTTGAAAAAGCTGCTATTGCTATTGGTATTCCGGAAATCCTAGTAGATCCAAAATATGAGATTAGTGGCGGGAAACCTGCTACAGGTGGTTTTAGAATCGAAGACCCTGTTTTAAGGCAGGAATTATATGATGATATTGCAAAAATAATGATTACTAAAACTTGTGCTGAATGGAGTGAGATTTTTGAGGAATCAGATGTGCCTTATGCAAAAATAAATAATATTAGTGAAGCATTACAAGATGAACAAATAATTCACAATAAATTAGTTTATAGAAAAGAAGAAAATACTCATGTTGGGCAATTTATTGATTTTGAATCTGGGGTAAATATTGCAAATAATCCTAAGTCTCATAAAAGAAATGATTTCCAATTACCCCTTGAAGGATTCAAGGCTTTAGAAGTTACTAATGTAATCGCCGGACCTGTATCAGGTAGAATATTAGCTAATTTAGGTGTTGAGGTTATAAAAATGGAACCCCCTGGTGGTGAGATTTCACGTCCTTTTGAAGTGGGATATTTTCAAAATTTAAATAGAAACAAAAATGCTGTTTGTATAAATACTAAAACAGAAAAAGGAAAATCATTAGCTCAAGAATTGATTAAAACTGTGGATATATATGTTGAAAATATGAGACCTGGAGCTTCCGAAAGAGTTGGTTACGGTAAAGCTGATTTAGATAAATTGAACCCAACAATAGTTCAAACTCATATAGCCGCTTATGGGAATGATGGGCCTTATGTTCATAGACCTGGGTTAGACCCTATTGCTCAGTCAATTACAGGTTTGCAATCTATACAAGGCGGAAATGAAGCACCAGTCTTTTTAGGGATGTTAGCTCCAACAGATTTTACAGCTGGCGGAATGGCTGCTCTTGGGACGGTTGCCGGATTATATAATAAAATTATTAATGAGACCGGATCTATTGTAAATACAAATCTTTTGGCTGGAGGAATATTATTAAATGGATCAAAGATAAATAATCATTTAAATAATAAGAATAATGTAAAATTTATCAATAAAGATCAGAATGGAATTTCTGATTTTAACAGAGCCTATAAAGCTTCAAATGGTTGGCTTTATATCTATAACAACTCTGATGATTTCAAAGAACTTTATACAAAATTCAATTCCTTATTTAATGAAAAAATTCAATCTGTATCAGAATTGGAAGCATTCTTTGAAGGTTATAAAATTGAATTTTTAATCGAAAAATTAAAAGATTCTGATATACATATTTGCAAAGTGAATGACCCTACAGTTGATGAGTATGATTTTTTGTTAAACCCAGTTACCTGGGATCAGGTAACTGATACCAACGATCATCCATCATTAATATCTCTTGAAATAGCCCATAATATGCATGGTTTTGGCTTAGAAGATATAGATATCCCAAACTATCCTAAATTGGGTGAACATAACGTTTATTATTTATCTCAATTAGGTTATTCAAAAGAAGATTTGAATAAATTTGAATTAGAAGGGATTTTAAATTCTGAAGTTTAAATTTTAATTAAATCTAAATATAATTTTTTAACTTTTGTATATACTTCTTCAATATTCCCATCTGTATCTATAGTGAAGTTTGCATAATCTACTCTTTTATCCCAAGGGGTTTGGCTTTTAATTCTTTTTTTTGCTTCATTTTGAGATAAATTGTTTCGGTTTTTTAATCTTTTAAGTGCAATATTATTGTCTACTTTAAATAACCATACTTCATCACACCAGGCAATATAATTAGCTTCAATTAAATTCACTGCTTCTACTATTCCAATTTTTTTGTTATCTTCTGTCCATGAATCAACTAAATTTTTTACTTCAATTCCAATATTTCCAATCGCATCTGTAAGCTTTTTCATAGAATTTTTATCCTTAAATACTATTTCACCTAATTTTTGCCGGTCTATGTATTTTGTTTTATTATCAATTATTCCTTTTCCAAATATATCAATAATTCTATGATATGCAGCTTTTCCAGGTTCATATAGTGTGTGAACTAATTTATCGGCATCACAATATTCAGGATTAAATTCATTTAGAAGTTTGTTGATAATTGTTGATTTACCAGTAGCAATTGATCCGGTTATCCCTAAAATTATTGTTTTATTTTTCATCAAATATTGTTTATAGAAGTTTATATTATTCTTTAATTGACTTATATTATAAGTCAATTAAAGAATAATGTTCCTTCGGAGAAATGTTATGACAAGAAAAGGTAAGATACAAACTGTAAAAGGTGTAATTGATCCTAAAGATTTAGGAATGACTATGACACATGAACATGTGTTTATTGAATTTCCATCAACAATGAATATACCTCCCGAAGAATCCCATAAAAAACAGGTGTACAACGAGCCATTATCATTAAAAAATCGAGGATTGATCTATCATCATGGTTGGCCTAATTCAGATGACAGGAAAATTGTGGATTTTGATATTTCTGTTAATGAGATACAAAAATATAAAGCTGCAGGAGGTGGTGCAGTTGTAGATGCTACAAGTATTGGGATAGCCCGTGATCCGGAAGGATTACTCAAAGTTTCTAATCTTACAGATATACATATTATTATGGGTGCTGCTTATTATGTATACTTGGCACATCCTCCCGAAGTTTCTAAAATGACCATTGAAGATTTAGCTGGGGTGATAATAAATGATGTCAATATTGGAGTCGGGTCTCAAAAAATAAAATCTGGCATAATAGGTGAAGTAGGTCTCTCTCACCCATTACATAAAGATGAAGAAAAGGTTTTAGTAGCATCAGCAGTAGCTCAACAAGAAACTGGAGCTCCAATACTCATACATCCCGGAAGAGATGAGAAAGCCCCTATAGTTGCTATTGATATATTAAAAAAATCAGGAGCTGACTTATCTAATACTATTATGGGACATTTGGACCGTACTGTTTTTGAAAAAGATACTCTTTTAGAGATAGCTGAGTCAGGATGTTATCTGGAATGGGATTTGTTTGGGCAAGAAAATCATTATTACGGATCTAATAAACATATTGATATGCCTTCAGATGCTAAAAGACTGTACGATATTATGTGGCTAATAGACAAAGGATATGGGTCGAAAATTTTAATTGCTCATGATGTTTGCGCAAAGCATCAATTAGAAGAATATGGAGGATGGGGATATAGTTATATCCCTTCATTCATAGTTCCAAGAATGAGAGATAAAGGCTACACTGATGAAATGATAGATGCAATCCTTTATACCAACCCTTCAGAAGCCTTACAATTTTCAAAGTGAATTCAATGAAAAAATCAGGATCAGAATATATAGCAGAATTTTTAGAATCAAAAAATATAGATACAGTTTTTACTGTTGCCGGTGATCATATTTTGCATTTAATGGATGTTTTATCTAATCGTGGATTTAGATTTGTTGATACAAGGCATGAACAGGCAGCTGTAGATATGGCAAATGCCTGGGGGAGAATAAAAAACACTCCGGGAGTTTCTATGTTTACAACACCAGGACATGCGAATGCTATCCCAGGATTGACTTTGGCACATCAGCAATTAAGCCCTGTAATTAATATTTCAGGGTGTGCTGACAGCAACTTTTTGGGGATGGGAGCTCCTCAGGAAATCGATCAAATTGGAATGGCTGCGCCTGTAACAAAAAAATCCTCTATTATTTTAAATGGTAATCATTTATTAAGCGAACTGGAATCAAGTTACCAATTAAGTTTGTCTGGAAGAAGAGGTCCAACTCATTTAACTATCCCAGTTGATATACAAACCGGAATATATGATTCATATGATATGTCTGTTCAAAAAAGAGGGAATATTAGTGTTCAATTTGCAGCTGATGATGATGTGTATAAATGTTATGAATTTATTAAAAAATCTTCAAATCCAGTATTTATTTTAGGCAACGGAGCTCATGATGTTATTCGATCAGATATTGAAGGAATAGTAGAAACTTTAAATTGTCCGGTACTAAATGAAATGAGTGCAAGAGGTATTATTCCTGACAGTCATGAATTATCCTATGGATTATCAGACCAAAGAGCCAACCCTACAGCAAGAGCAATGTCTGAAGCTGATTTGATTATACTTTTAGGTAAGGAATTGGATTTCACTTTAGATTACGGATCTCCCCCTACAATTTCTAAAAATACTAAAATTATACAAATTGATCCAGATGAGATTATATTAAGCAGGTCAAAAAGAACTGATTTTTCCTTGCTATGTTCAGTAGGTGTTTTTGTTTCTCAATTAAATCACCTTCTTAGTACTAAAAATGTTTCTAAAAAAGATCCTGGAATAATTAAAACATTTAAAAATAATTATCTTCAACACATGGATTACTTGCAAAATATGACAGGTAAAGGAGAATCTATTCATTCTATGGATGTACATAGAGAAATGTCAAAATTGTTAGATGATCAAAATTGTTTAATTTTTGAAGGAAGTGATTTTGCTTTTTATGGAGCTTCTTATTATCCGAGTGAGAGAAGTAATAGATGGTTTGTTAACGGTGTTTTAGGAATGATCGGTTGGGGAGTTCCTTACGGGATTGGTGCGAAAGTCGCATTGCCAGATGAGCAAGTTATAGTATTTACCGGAGATGGAGCATCAGGATTTAATTTGATGGAAATTGATACTGCAGTCAGAAATAATATTAATGCTAAAATTATAATCGGATGTGATTCTGTCTGGGGAATTGATTATCATCAACAAGTTCAGTTTTTTGAGAATCCTGTAGCTACTAATTTGAATTTTGTTAATTATGAGAATATTGCCAAATCTGTAGGAGCTTATGGAGACTTGGTTGATAAAAAATCTGAACTTGGTATTAAACTGAAAAAATTTTTAGAACACAAAGGTCCGGGGATATTAAATATTAAGACAGAACCATCCCCAAGCCCCTTAACACAGCATATATTAAATACAAAAGAATATTAATAGTAAATCTATCCTTCGTATACTGTATTGCCACCTATAACAGTTTTTACTATTTTGATATCTTTTATCTCAAATGGATCTACTTTTGTTATATCTTTATCCAGTACAACAAAATCTGCAAGTTTGTTCATTGAAATAGATCCTTTAATATTTTCCTCGAATGCTGCTCTTGCTCCATTTAATGTATAAATTTTTAGAGCTTGATCAATATTTATTTTTTGACTTGCCCCCCATAGTTTACCATTAGAGTCTGTACGAGTAATGCAGCTTTGAATTCCCATTAATGGAGGATAGGGTCCGGGTGGGTAGTCTGTAGCTCCGGTAGAATTTACACCATATTCTATAAAAGATTTTTGAGCAAACATCCATTCTAATCTTTCTTCTCCATAAAATTGCATTTTTTCTCCGTGATAGAAAACATATGTGCAAAATGGTGTTGCCTGGACATCATTTTTAGCCATTCTTTTTAGTATTTCTGGGTTAACTAAAGTACAGTGCTCTATTCTATGACGAGTATTAGGTCGTGGATTCAAGCTTAGCGCTTTTTCGTAGGAATTTAAAACATTAGATATAGCTGAGTCACCATTTGCATGAATACAGACTTGAAATCCAGCATCATGCATTTGTATTACTTGATCATCGAGTTCTTCTTGGCTCATAGCCTGAATTCCGCAGTCATCAGATCCTATATATGGTTCTGATAGCCATGCTGTTCTTGCTGCAATTGCTCCATCGGAAGTCATTTTAATTCCGCCTATTTTTAACATATCACTTCCAAATCCTGTTTTTATCCCTGCATCTCTTAGACTTGGGAATAAATCTTGTGCCATTAACATATAGACTCTAATTCCTAAGTCACCATTTTTTTCACCATCTTGATAGGTTAAAAATTCGTCTTTAGTAACTCTGGCATCATGCACACTTGTTAATCCTGCAGAATTGAACATGGAACCGATTTGTTTTAATCCGTCAGCTCTGTCTTTTATAGAAACTGATGGTAATAATTCTCTGGTAGGCTCAATAGCTCTTTCATATGTAATTCCATTTAATTCACCAGTTGCTTTATTTCGACCTAGCCTGCCACCATGAGGATCCTCAGATTCGTTATGATATCCAGATAATTCTAATGCTTTTGAATTTAAATAATATACATGACCTGCTCTGTGAGAAACCATGATAGGGTGTTCTGTTGAAAGGGCATCCAAGTCTTCTTTGTATAAATCTCTATTTTCCTTTATTTTAGTGTCATCATATTTAAATCCTTGTACCCATTCGCCTTTAGGAGTTTTTGATATTTGTTTTTTTAAAAGGTTAGATACTGTAGATATGTCAGCCACAGAACAATCTGCAGCCATAACATGCCTTATCCCACTACTTAGAACATGAATATGTGCATCAATAAGCCCTGGGATGATGGTTTTATTTTCTGCATCATATATTTTAGTTTGAGGTGATGTTATATTTTCAATATCATTGTTAGATCCTATTGCAATAAATTTACCGTTTTTAATTGCAAAGGCCTGAGCTTTTGGTAAGTTTGAATCTACAGTGATTATATTAGCATTTTTTACTACTAAATCTGGTATTGATTGTATTGACATATCTTTCTCCATATAGTTTATTCTGATATTATTATGATTCTTTTTTGATGTCAATTAATGAAAATAGTAAATGTTACAACAGAAACACTAAGACATAAGTGGGGAGATACAACAAGGGATTCGGTAATTTTACATATTGAATCTGATAATGGTTTAATTGGAATTTCCCGTGGTGGTGACCCTCAAATAATTTCTGAAATTTTAACACCCTTACTTATAGGTGAAGATCCTAGAAATATCTTGAAATTATGGTACTTAATGTATCAAGAGATTTGGAAATACAGAAAGATAAAATTAGATGTTATAAAAGGCAGTAGTTCTTTAGGAGCAATTGATATTGCTTTGTGGGATTTATATGGTAAATATCTAAAAGAACCAGTTTGGAGAATTTTAGGAGGATTTTCCAATGAAGTTAAAGTATATGCAGACGGAATTGGTTATTATAATCAAACTACAGAAGAGGTTGTTAAAATATTTAAAAGTCATGCAGATCAAGGATATGAATATATTAAATATCATATAACTGAGCCAGATGTTGATATAGCTGTAGAAAAATTAATATTAAGTCATCAATTGATAAATTCCAAAAACACAATAAATCCTAAAAAGTTTATGATTGATGCATTTTCAATGTGGACTATTGATCAGGCAAAAGAATATATTGATAAAACTTTAAATGTCCCAATATATTTTTTAGAAGAAATAGTCAAAAAGGATAATGAGTTTGGCAATTATATAAAATTAAAACAATATACAACTACAAATATAGCTGGAGGAGAAAGTATTGTTAATATATTCCAGGCAAAACAATTACTTGATACTCAAAGTATTGATATTTTACAAACAGATATCCTTGGTGGTGGTGGATTTACCGGATTAAAATCGATTTCAGAATTATCCAAATCTTATGGAGTAATTCTTATGCCACATGGTGCTCAATATCCTGAATTAAATTCTCATTTGGTTGCTTCAATTTCTAACGGAAATATGGTCCCTGCCTGCCCTGAATCTGAACCATATGAAATATGGTCTATGTTATATGATGTGAAACCTCATATAATTAATGGTGTTATGAGATTGAACTCTAAGCCTGGTATAGGATTGGATTTTAACAATAAATTTATAAATGATAATAAAATTTAATCAAAGGATTTTTTATGAAAGATTTAAGGGATAAGATTGTTTTAGTAACTGGAGCAAGTAGAGGTATAGGGCAATATATTTCACAAGAATTTGCTTCTAGATCTTCTAAAGTAATTTGTGTAGCGAGAACGATGTCAGATGGAGAGCACCCACTTGAAGGATCTTTGCAAAGTACTGTTGAAAATATAAGATCTTCGGGAGGAGAAGCAACAGCTCTTTCAGCAAATATTTCTGATTTTGAACAATGTGAACAATTGATAGAAAATGCTAAGAAAATCTATGGGCCTATAGATATTTTGGTCAATAATGCTGCATTAACTTATTTTGTTCCAATAAAAGATTATGTATTGAAAAGATGGCTTAAGTCGTGGGAGGTGAATTTACATGCACCATTTTATTTAAGCCATTTGGTTTTGGGTGACATGATTGCTAAAAACTCTGGCAGTATTGTAAATATTTCATCTGCAGCAGCTGTAGGTCCAGGTTCAGGGCCTTATGGTGGAGGTGGTGGTAATGAAGATATACAAAATAAACCTACGCGACAGGGTGGTGGTACTTGTTATGGTGCACAAAAAGCTGCTTTGGAGAGATTTACACAAGGACTTGCTGAAGAAGTCTATGATAATGGTATTTCAGTAACATGTGTTTCCCCTAGCTTGGTTGTTCCAACTCCTGGTACAGTTTTTCATAATCTAGTTACCGGATTTGATGATCCAAAAGGGGAGCAGCCTGAATTAATGGCAAAAGCAACTGTATTATTAGCAAGTTTAGAAAAAGAAAAAATTTCAGGAAGAGTTACATATAGCCAAGAGATATTAAAAGAATATGGAATGATTGATGATGCTAGAGGAAGAGGTGTTGATCCTAATATTCCCGTATCAGGGTACAGCAGAGTATAATTAATGTTAT
>VFGQ01000025.1 GCA_009391605.1 SAR202 cluster bacterium | reverse complement strand
AAAGAAGATCTTTCTCATTATTCCAAAGGAACTACTGATATAGAATATAAATTTCCTTGGGGATGGGCAGAGCTTCAAGGCATTGCAAATAGAGGTAGTTTTGATTTAGATGCACATTCAAAATCTGCATCTAAAAATTTTAGCATTTTTGAAGAAAGTACAAAATCAAGATATACTCCTTATGTAATTGAACCATCTATAGGTGTAGACCGACTGTTATTAATAACATTATTAGATGCTTATACTGAAGAAAAAATAGAATCAAAAGAAGAAACAAGAACAGTATTAAAATTATCTCCTAAAATATCTCCAATCAAAATAGCTATTTTACCTCTCAGTAAAGATCCCAAATTATCCGAATTATCTAAAAATATCCAAAAAGATTTAATAAATAAAGGAAATTTAGGGAAAATCGAATATGATGAAACTCAAAGTATTGGCAGGCGGTACAGAAGACAAGATGAAATTGGAACCCCATATTGCGTAACTATAGATTTTGAGACTATCAATGATAACTGTGTAACTATTAGGTACAGAGATTCTATGGACCAAGAGCGAATAAATATTAATGATTTACCCCAAAAACTTTCCTCAGAAATATATAATTAAATTGTAAAATATATTTAACTCATTCTTGGTAACAGTGATATAAATTGAAGATAATACATTTTTCCGATTTACATATTGGATATACTAGATATTCCAAAGGAATAGATTTAGAAACAGGCTTAGATAACAGAATTGTAGACTTTCTAAATACCTTTGATGAACTTGTTAATTATGCATTACAAGAAAATGTTGACCTGGTAATTTTTGCTGGCGATGCTTATAAAGATAGAAATCCTTCTCAGACACAGCAAAAAGAATTTGCGAAAAGATTACTAAAATTAACTAAAGCTAATATTCCTGTTGCTCTAATTGTAGGGAATCATGATATGCCAGGAAACAAAGGGAGAGCGACAGCTTTAGATATATTCCCTACTATGAATTTAGACAATATAACTGTGATAGATAAATTACAATTATATGAGTTAAATACCAAATCAGGAAATCCAATTCAGATTTTAGGAATGCCATGGATAAGAAAAGGATCTCTGATATCTAGATTATCTAATATAAAAAAAGATATTACAATTGAAGACCTTAATAAACAAATCATTCAAACTTTAGATAATTCTCTAGAAAAAGAATTATCTAAAGTAAATAAATCAATAGCTTGCATATTTAGTGGTCACCTTACAGTGATGGAAGCAAAAACGAGTACTGAAACATTGATGTCAATTGGAGCTGATTATATGTTTCCTGCTCAATTTTTTGCAAAACCAGAATTTGAATATATTGCTTTAGGTCACGTCCATAAAGATCAGGTTCTTATAGAATCACCTCCTGTTGTATATTCTGGAAGTTTAGAAAGAGTCGATTTTGGTGAAAAAAACGATGTTAAAGGTTTTTATGTAATAGAAATTGATCCAAAAAAATCTCAAGGCGATAGATTGGTTAGTTATAAAAAAATTCCAGTTTCAGCAAGGAATTTCAGGGAATATATTATAAGTATACCTAAAGACACAGAATTCCCAGTTAATATCATTGAAGAAGAACTTAATTCTAATGAAATTAAAGACTCTATTGCAAGAATTACAATTGAATCCACTAGAGAACATTATGAATCTATAAATGATCCAAAAATAAAATCTATTTTATCAAATGCAAAATATCTAGTTTCAACAGAATTAAAATTAATATCTGAAAAGAAAATAAATAATATTCAAATTTCTGAAAATTTAGGTATTATTGATTCTTTCGAAAAATATTTAGAAAATTTTAAAGAAATTAATGATCACAAACGTAAGAGATTATTAGATTTTGGGAAAGAAATCATAAATGAATATGAAAATGAAAATGAATAGTTTATATAAATTATTATTATCTTTTTCTATTATATTAATTTTATCAATTGCATGTGTAACATCCAATAATCCTATAAATTTTAATATTTCTTTATATCAGCCAAATGTAGATATGTATCAGACTGAAGATATTACGAAAGATGCTTATATCTTAAACTTTTGGTTTCCTTCTTGTGGCCCTTGCGAAAAAGAAGTACCACATATTGAAAAACTTAACAATAAATTTGGTAATAAAATCGAAATTATAGGAATTCAAATGATTGGTATCGATAATACTAATGATGGATTAAAATTTGCTCAAAAGTTAAATTTGTCATACAAACTTGGTTATAACTCGGATAATTCGACAATTAAAAAATATAAAATTAATTCCTTTCCTACTACAATATTTGTTTCAAAATCAAATAATAAATACATAATTTGGGATGGTTATATAGGTTATGATGATTTATTAAAAAATACAAAAAAGATATTGGCAGAGGAAAAATGATAAATAATGATTTTTTATCAATGATAACTATAGTTATTAATTTCATACATATCATCACTGCATCAACATGGTTAGCAGGGTCAATAATTATACTTACAGGAAATAAAATTCAACTAAATAAAAATATTTACTCCTATATGTTAAATCAATACAAAAATTGGACTAATACATTACTTTCAATTTTAGTAATTACTGGAGTTATATTAATTTTAAACAACATATCAACAATTAATGATAATTCTGATATTTACTTATTTATACTACTATTAAAATTATTATTGTTTTTTTGGATAGGATTAATTGTATTTATTGTAAGATTTAAATCAGTATATTTCAAAACATCAAATATATATAATAGTGTATTAAAATTATTAATAAATGAAAATTTAATTTTTCCTTTAACAATAATTATATTTTTAATATCAGAAGTATTAGAGTTTATTAAATTATAAAAAACTATATGAAAAAGACATTAGTTGAAATTTTAGCCTGCCCTATATGTAAAAATGATTTATCATTAAGTATTGATAAAGAAGAAGAAGAAGAAGTTATATCAGGGACACTTAATTGCATCAATAATAAATGCAAACTAATTTTTAATATCTCAGAAGGTATTCCAAACTTATTACCACCTAACAATATTTAATTCATTAATGAAAGATAAAATTGACAATTTAAATCAATTAAGAGACAAAGCCAAATTAGGTGGTGGTGAGGCGCGTATTAAAGCTCAGCATGATAAAGGTAAAAACACTGCCAGAGAAAGAATTAATCTTTTATTAGATGAAAATTCATTTGTTGAATTAGATAGATTTACTGCAAATTCAGATAATCCCATTCCTGGGGATTCTGTAATTGTAGGAACTGGGAAAATAAGTGGCAACAATGTATGTGTTTATTCACAGGATTTTACAGTAATGGGGGGATCTCTTTCTAAAGTTGCAGCAGATAAAATTTGCAAAATAATGGATATTGCACTTTCAACAGGATGTCCAATGATTGGAATCATTGATTCTGGGGGGGCAAGAATTCAAGAAGGCGTTCATAGCCTTGTAGGGTATGGATCTATTTTTACAAAAAATGTTAGATCTTCAGGAGTAATTCCTCAAATATCAATTATAGTTGGGCCTTCGGCTGGAGGTGCTACTTATTCCCCTGCAATAACTGATTTTATATTTATGGTAAAAGATATGGGGCAAATGTATATAACAGGGCCGGATGTTGTGAAACAGGTTACAGGAGAAGACACTACTCATGAAGAATTGGGTGGCAGCGAATCTCATATGACAAAAAGCGGAGTTTGCCATTTTATTTATGATACTGAAATTGAATGTTTTACTAATGTGAAAAAACTATTAGATTACTTACCTCAAAACAATCAAGAATTAGTTCAAAATATCGAATCCTCTAAACCAGAATTAAATGAAAATTTGTCAGATATTCTGCCCGAAAATTCAAACACACCATATGACATGAATTTGATAATTAGTAATATTTTAGATGAAAATACTTTCATTGAAGTGCAAGAAAATTATGCAAAAAATATAATAATAGGATTTGGCAAAATTGGAGGGAAAAATATAGGATTAATTGCCCAACAACCAAATCATCTTGCAGGAGTAATAGATATAAAAGCATCAGAAAAAGCAGCTAGATTTATTAGATTTTGCGATGCCTTCAATATACCTTTAATTTCATTAGTTGATGTTCCAGGTTTTCTCCCAGGATTAGACCAAGAACATAATGGAATTATAAGAAGAGGTGCTAAATTATTATATGCTTATGCAGAAGCTACTGTTCCTAAAATATCAATTATTATTAGAAAAGCATATGGAGGGGCGTACATTGTTATGAGTAGCAAGTCATTATTAAGTGATCTGAATTACGCTTGGCCATCAGCTGAAGTGGCAGTTATGGGACCAGAAGCAGCAATCAAAATACTATATAGAAAAGAATTGAAATCTGCAAAGAACTCAGTAAAACTAGAAAAAGAATTATTAGAAAAATATAAAAAAGAAGTTATGACACCTTATACTTTAGCTGAAAATGGATATATAGAAGATTTAATTCTTCCAGAAGAAACAAGGGAAACAATCATAAACTCATTAAACATACTAGAAAATAAAAGAGAAATATTACCTCCTAAAAAACATGGGAATATTCCTTTATAATTTGTCATTATGAAAATTCACAATAAAACCAATAATAATATAAGTAAAACTGATTTAAAAATCATTGAATTATCATTGAAAAATTTATTATTAGTATCAGATAATACCAAAGTGAAAAAATTCCAGCTAAAATTAAACAAATGGAAAACTAAAAGCTGGACTATACTATCATAATCAGAATATAAAATGACTACTAAATTAATAAAAGTTACAGATACGACTCTTAGAGATGCTCATCAAAGCTTGTTTGCAACTCGTTTTAACAATTCTACAATTAGTAAATTAGCTCCTCTTTTAGATAAAGTTGGGTATGATGTTCTCGAAGTATGGGGTGGTGCCACATTTGATAGTTGTATACGATATTTGAATGAAGATCCTTGGGATAGACTGAAAATGGTTAGGCGACTAGCCCCCAATACAAATCTTTCTATGCTAATTCGGGGTGCAAATCTGGTAGGATACCGTCATTATTCAGAAGAAATTATAAATGAATTTATTTCATTATCAGCTGATTTTGGTATAGATATTTTCAGATTATTTGATGCATTAAATGATCCTGTAAATCTTGAAATCGCTTCAAAAGCAATTAAAAACGAAAATAAACATTTACAATTAACAATGTGTTACAGCACTGGAGAATCAGGAAAACTAGAAACCAAATCAACGGAAATTTATACTTTGGATTACTATGTTAATCTTGCCAAAACATTTGTTAAGATGGGAGCAGATAGCCTTTGCATAAAAGATATGGCAGGCTTACTATCACCCTATGATGCCTACATGCTGATCACTGAATTGAAAAACAATATATTTATACCAATTCAATTACATAATCACTATACAAGCGGATTAGCATCAATGACGCAATTAAAAGCAATAGAAGCAGGTGTTGACGGGGTTGATACATGCATTTCAACTGTAGCACAAAAAACATCACAACCAGCAATTGAACCATTATTAAAAACATTCATATCAAATAACAGTACATACAAAATAAATATAAATTTTGATCAAATTACTAAAATTGAACAAACATTAGAAGAGGAAGTGAAAAAATACACTTCATATTCAATAAATACAAAATTTTCAAATATTGACTCAGGAGTATTAACTCATCAAATCCCAGGTGGAATGATTTCTAATCTCACTTCACAATTAAATCAAAACAATAACTTAAATAAACTTCCACAAGTTTTAGATGAAATTCCTAAAGTCAGAAAAGATTTAGGAATGCCACCACTTGTAACTCCAATTAGTCAGATGGTCGGTGCACAAGCAGTAAGTAATGTAATAACAAAAAAATATGAAAATATTTCTGAACAAGTAATATCTTATTTGTCTGGACATTACGGCAAACCACCAGGTGAAATAAATAAAATCAAATTTAAAAACATAAAAAAAATCAATAAAAATAAAGAAATAAAATCTTTAAAGAAATATTCAGATGAACTAAAAGATATTTCACAATATCATCCTGACGTATTAACTTATGCCTTATTTGATGATACAGGAAAAAACTTTCTCCTTAAGAAAACAAACATATATGAAAAACCTGAAATCAACAAACCTAATCCTATTTCAAATAACATAGAACCTAAAATATTAGATAATCAACTTACTATTCAATTCGAAAATAAAGAATATACAATATCTATCAATGTAGAAAACAAAGAATTAATTGCTGATATCATTAAACAATCAGAAATTAATTCCAAGAAAAATACACCTACTCCAAATAAAAAAACTGAAAATAAGATCAAACCTCAGATTACAGATAATAATGCATTAAATAAATTTATCAGTTCCCCTATGTCAGGAACTGTTATTAAATATCTAGTGAAAGCTAATGATAAAATTAAAACTAATCAAGAAGTTGCAATAATTGAATCAATGAAAATGGAAACTACCCTCAAATCAGATGTAGATGGCACTATACTTGAAATATTAATAGCACCTGGAGGGGTTATACAAGCACAAGAACCCATCATTAAAATCAATTAAAAAAGGAGAATTTATGATTGATCTTATATCCATAGCAAAAACTGAAGCTGATGGAGGAGATTTACTACAACATTTATCTGGTTTATTTGAACCTGCAGACATTACACCAAATGGTTATCCAAATGCAGTTATATGGAAAGGCGGAAACCACAATGATAATGTAAATCCTGTTGCTCATTCACTTACAGATGCATACGCTCTATTAGGTACAATAGCTGCAATAGATATTTTAGGCCTCCCTTTTTATGCTGTCCCAATGTGGGCACAATACAGACATGATACTTCATTAGAATCTCTTGCCTGGTTCGGAAATATGCCATGTACTTCAATAAAATGGTCAACTGCAGGTGATGCTTACGTAAATGATGGAAAAGGAAATAAAGTTGTTGTAATGGGAAAATCTGGAAATGCACCACTTCGTACTCAGGCCGGTGTATTTTGTAATGTCAGGCCATATGGTCCAATTACTGTTGTAAGAAGCATGCCTTGCCTTCCTTATTCTCAAGACAAAGCAAAATTTAATGTTAATGAAAATGGGTTAGTACACTCAGAAATGAACACTCCAGGTGTTCAAATGGCTTATGCAAATAGACTTTTTCTTAAAATGGTAAACGATACAGGTTATATCGGAAGGGTTGCAACAAAACCCACTCAAGCAATGGAAGACGGGATAAATGCCGGACTCCATTCATGGTTATTACAAGATACAAAATTTGAAGTTGGACGTAAATATGCTGTAGATCCTTACGGAGAACACAAAGATAAAATAGATAAAATCATTAAACTACTTCCTTCAAACTTTAAAGAAGGTATGGAAAATTGGGGAGGAAGAATAGAACAGCATATTTCTGATACTAATTACGGCTTATTAATTTGGGATTTAATAGAAAAACAAAATACTATTGTCTTAGCTACAGATTTAGATGGAGATCGATTAACTGATTTATTAGCTGACATATCAGATCCTTTAAGATCATTCGGTGAAAAAGTCGCAAATTACTTAGGAAAAGATATAAATACAAGTAAAATGTGGAATGATATGGGTTATACAACTGGTAACGGTAGAGATATGACTTCAGTAATGCACCGTATGGACGGACCTCCTATTCATGAACAAACCCTTGGTTCTGCCGACGCTATGCTTTTAAGATTACTAAATGGTGATGAATGGGTAGGCGGGACTAAACAGCCCTATGATCCTAGAATTCATTTTGTATTAATACGTGATGCATACATAGATGCTAATCCTGACAATACTGAATTACATAAATGGCTTGATAATTCTCTTAATATTTTTGATAAAATCTATAGTGGCAAACGACCAGGATTTTTAGAAGGTTATAAATCATTAAGAGAATCTATTAGTCCTTGGGGATCGTAAAAATAAATAACTTATATTGCTGATATATAAGATCAGAAGTATAATTTAACTACCCACTTAAAACTACATTATATAAAGGGACTCTCAATGAATAAAAAGATAACAGTGATAGGGGCAGGAAATGTTGGTGCTACTACCGCTCAAAGATTATTTGAAAAAAACTACAATGAAATTGCTTTGATAGATATTGCGGAGGGAATGGCTGAAGGAAAAGCTTTAGACATTTTGCAATCCGGCCCTATATTAGGATTAGACAATAATATAACTGGATCTACAAATTACAATATAACAAAAGATTCTGATATTGTAGTAATTACTTCTGGGGTAGCAAGAAAACCAGGTATGTCCAGGGATGATCTTCTAAAAATCAACATGAACATAGTCGCAGAAGTTACAAAAATGTCATTGGATCAATCTCCAAACGCATTAATTATAGTTGTAACAAACCCATTAGATGCCATGGCAATGAAAGCTTACCAAGTCAGTGACAAAAAGCCTAATGAAGTATTTGGTATGGCTGGAATATTAGATTCAGCCAGATTTACAACTTTCATTTCTAAAAGTGAAAATACTTCAGTAAATTCTATTTCTGCAAATGTATTGGGAGGTCATGGGGATACAATGGTTCCTCTGTTAAATAATAGCTCAATAGGTGGAAAAAGTTTAAATAATACTATTGAAGCAAATAAACTTAAATCACTTGTACAAAGAACTAAAGACGGTGGAGCAGAAATTGTAAATCTACTTAAAACCGGAAGTGCTTTTTATGCACCTTCCGCATCAATAGTTAAAATGGTTGATGCAATATGTTCTGATTCTAAAACAATTCTTCCTACTACTGCATACCTTAATGGTGAGTATGGGATTAAGGATCTGTATTTCGGTGTACCAGCAAAATTAGGTAAAAATGGAATTGAAGAAATCATTGAATACGATTTAACTGAAAATGAAAAAAATGATTTAATTGAATCAGCTAAAGCAGTTAAAGAAACTGTGGATGCAATGGAAAATTTATCATAGGAGTTTATTATGAATAAAAATCTGATGAAAGAAAAACTTGCGGCAGGTGAAGATGTTATAGGTCTATTTCAAAATATAATTAACCCAAACATTACAGAAATAATGGGATTATTGGGATTTGATTTTGTAATAATTGACGGTGAACATACAACATTTAATCCCAACCTAGCAGAAGAGCATTATAGGGCAGCAGAATTAAGAAATATTTCTACTGTCACCAGGATTGGACAAAATGACCAACAAGTTATCCAAAAATTTTTAGATGCAGGATCACAGGGTGTTCTTATGCCTTTAATAAACAACAAAACAGATGCTTCATCGGTAGTTGATTCAGTAAAGTATCCACCAATTGGTAAAAGAGGGCTTGCGAGTGGAAGAGGGTCAGCGTATGGAATACCTCAATCTGTTGGAGAACATGTTGATTCCTCAAATCAAGAAACATTAGTAACGATACAAATTGAAACTACAGAAGCTTTGGAAAAAGTAGAAGAAATTTCTTCAATAAAAGAAGTAGATGTTTTGTTTTTCGGACCATCAGATATATCTTCGGCATTTGGTATTCATGGCCAAATAGATAACCCAAAAGTAAGAGATACAATTACAAATTTGAGTAAAATTGCAATTGCTAATGGGAAATCATGCGGAACAATTGCTAGAGATATGGATGCATACAAATTCTATAAAGATGCCGGTTTTCAATGGTTCTGTTCGGGTGTAACAAACATGCTTCAAGATGGAATGAAAAATTACCTATCAAATATGAAAAATTCCTAAATTAAGCAGGGACTTCTTTTAACTTTTTTGCATACTTAAAAAAAGTAAGACTAATAATAATTAAAATAATGCCAGTTATATTAATAGTCATTTGAGGACCAATAGAGTTATAAATCGAACTGAAATTATCAATATTATTTGATATAAAATTACTTAAAAGTCCAATAATCAAATATCCTAAAGGTCCTGATCCTATTGTAAATAACCATGCACCCATAGCTTTTCCTCTGTCTTTATTATCTACAGATCTTTGTGTGATTATCTGGTATAAAGAATCACAACTAGACGCAAAAACATTTACAAATAAACTAATCAATACAAAATAAACATAATGATTCTGAAATCCTAATACAAATAAACTTATTCCAAATCCCAATATAACAAACAAAAGCCATAATCCTTTTCTTATATATGACCCAAAAACAACAATAGATAATAGCCCAATAATTCCTCCGATTTGCCTAAAAGACATCATAAATCCTAAGTCTTGCCCATCTCCTCCAAGTACATCTTTTACAAAAACTGGAATTAAACTATTATGAGAAAACCCAAAAATCTCAGTTCCACAAGATAAAATCACTACAGTTAATAAAATTTTATTCTTCTTTAAAATAGAAATTACTTCAGTTAATTTTGGCTTTGTTTTGTTTTTAGGAGAATATAAACTTATTTTTGAATTTGGAATAAGAATTAAAGCCGAAATAAACTGCAAAAAACCACTTACAATAAATGGGAATCTATAATTTTTCATCACTAATATACCCGACAATAAACCCCCAAACATTCCACCTATTCTATCTGCTCCTTTGGTTATAGCAATTCCTTTAACGGAATATTTATAACCTGTTAAATCATAAGAATATGATTGTTGAGTTAGCATTGTAGAAGACCAAACTGATCCACTAATAAAAATATAAAATAAAATCACATAATAGTTAACAAAATCTGATGTAATGAAAAAAGACATTACAAACAATGCTACTGAACCAAATAACATTAGAATAATTAACAAAGTTCTTCTACTTACCAAGTCTGAAATATAACCAATATAATTAGAAACCAACAAAAAAGGTAAAAATCTTACCGCAAAAGCTAAGGCAAGTAAAAATTCAGAATCTGTCAATTCGTAAACAATGTAACCAATACTTACATGTTCCTGCCATGTACCAGCAGCAAATATAGATATAGCTAAACAAAGTCTTAAAAAATCCGATGTCAAAAATCCAAATAAAGGTTGGTCAGATTTGCTGATAGTACTCAATGGTTAACCGTCTGTATTAATCCCTGTCCAAATTTAGAAGATTGATCTAAAACATTAAAATAATTATATGTTTGTAAACTAATTTTAGAAATCAGATCTGATCCATTATGCTCACCTATATTTTGGTTACTTGAAGATGATCCATTTCCTGCATATGAAGTCATAACTGTAAGAATATATTTCTTATTGGCAAGATATATTATTGCAGTCTCACATCTAACTCCAGGCATTCCTCCTGTTTTACCAGCAACTATAATATTTTCTGGTAATGGTTGTGAAATAGGAGTCGATTTATTTAAAGATAGTATATTTAAAACTTTTTTTGCAACTTCAGGTTTAATAGCACGAGATGAATCTAACATTTCCAAAATTAAATTCATTTCTTTTACCGAAGATAAGTTTTCTCTTCCCTCTTTAATAGCAGTATAATCTTGCATTTTCCTATTTAATCTCATTGAAACAAATTCATAGTCTTCTAACATTTTATTTACTTCATCTTGACCGGCAATATCAATACATAGATTGGTAGCAGTATTATCAGACAAATTAATCATAAGAATTGCAAGATTTTCAACAGTAAGGTTAATTGTACCGTTCATTTTATGTATCACTCCACTTCCTCTAGATTTCATTTCTTCAGTTATTTCAATATTTTTTAATAAATTTAATTTACTAGCCTCAGATGATTCAATCAGTTTAAGTAATATTGGGATTTTAATACTAGATGCCGTAGGGAATATCAATTCATCGTTAATACCATAGTACCATCCTGTAGTTAAATCCTTTATTGATACTCCAGCTACCCCATTGAAGTTTTCAACTTGAGTATTGATAGATTTAACAAGTTTATTTAAATAAAAATTTTCATTATTATCAGATTTCATAACATTTCCAATGGTTTATAATAATATTGCTTATAATACGAGAGAGTATAAAGTATAAATGACAAAAATTGATGCTAAATTATTAATAAACGGCTCTGATTGGGAAGAATACCTTTCTTCAATGACTGAAAACAAAAAAAATCTTAATAAACAAATTCAAATTGTGAAATCAAAATTAAATTTACACGAGCAAATAAAAAAATTAGAAGCTAAATTAGAAAATAAAAAACTTATTGTATTAACAGAAGACTTTTGCCCCGATTCACTATTTAATTTACCAATATTTATTACCATGTCTGAGTTAATATCAAATTTATCACTAATAATATATAAAAGATCAGAAAATGAATATTTAAATACAATTTGCCAAAACTTAGGAGTAATGAAGATCCCTGCCCTACTTATAACTGATTCCAACCTAAAAATTATATATAAATGGGAAGAAAAGCCTCAAAAAGCTTATAAAATACAGTCGGATTTACTAGAAAAAAACAAATCACTCCATGAAAGTAGTAATGATTCAAATTTAACCCTAAAAGAACTAATGATTAATTCATTGGAAAATGAATATAACAAATTATTATGGAATGAAACAATTTCAGAAATAGATAAAATTACAGATAATATTAAGTAGAAGATTCTCTAACTTCTGGCTCTACTACTAGTCCTCTGCCAAGATCATACAAATCCCATGGCTGAAAGCTTTCTACAAATTCTCGGCTCTGTTCCAATGAATCTAGTCCTTTTATTGCTCTACCAGGATCATATCCAAAAGTTTTAGCCCAAGCATCATAACCATGCTTAGTTTCACGAACACCTCCAACCTCTTCCCTATTTTCCCCATCACTTAAAATAAGTTTTATTCCTTTTGTCCATTTTTCCCAAAATAATTGCAAAAAAACGCCTCACATTGAAAATAATTAGTAATTACATATAATTATAATATAATCCTATCAAATAAATTTAAAGGTTATTTTATGTCGATTAAAGAAATTATCACTTATCCAATAAAAGATTTGCTAGACTCAATAAGAAACAAAACTATTTCAGTTGAAGAGTTAACAAATCTACATATCAATCAAATTAAATCTGTCAATAAATCGTTAAACGCTGTAGTACAAAATTCATTTGAATCAGCAATTAAAACTGCTAAATTTATGGATAACAATTTTAATGACAGTAATACAAAACCTTTATTTGGATTACCTTTTACTCTTAAAGATTCAGTTGATACAAAAGGCATTATAAGTACATGGGGTACAGAGGGGAGAACCAAATTCATACCAAAACATAATGCAACTGTTGCTGAAAGACTTATAAATGCTGGTGGAATTCTAATGGGAAAAACAAACACACCCGAATTTACTATGGGGGGAGAAACTGACAATGTTCCGTATGGCAGAACAAACAATCCTTATAATCTTGATTTTACAACAGGTGGAAGCAGTGGGGGTGCAGCTGCTATTATATCTGCTTGCGGTTCTGTATTTGATCTTGGCACAGATACTGGTGGCAGTATAAGAATGCCAGCTCATCATTGTGGAATTTCAGGGCTTAAACCAACATTTGGAAGAGTCCCCAGAACAGGGCATGCAATTTCATTTGATGCAGGCCCAGGAGATTTGCTAACATCTATTGGTCCATTAGCTAGATTTGTGGATGATTTAATTCCACTTACAAATATTATTTCCGGACCAGATAATGTTGATCCAACTGTAGTTATATCCCCATTAAATGATCCAAATATAATCACAACAAAAAATTTGAAAGTAGGATTTTATCATTCTACTAAATCAATTTCTTCTGACAATGATACAAAAAACGT
>VFGQ01000008.1 GCA_009391605.1 SAR202 cluster bacterium | reverse complement strand
CATGTTTTTCTTGAAGGTGTGCCAGGTCTTGCAAAAACTCTTACAATTAATTCGTTAGCAAAACTCATTGATACCAAGTTTCAGCGCTTACAATTTACTCCCGATCTTCTTCCGGCAGATATATTGGGGACTTTAATATATAATCCAAAAGAAGGGACATTTGAAGTCAAAAAGGGGCCAATATTTGCTAATATTATTCTTGCAGATGAAATAAACAGATCGCCAGCAAAAGTGCAATCCGCACTCCTTGAAGCAATGCAGGAAAGGCAAATTACTATTGGTGACAATACCTTTAAATTGGGAAATCCATTTTTAGTCATGGCAACTCAGAACCCTATTGAGCAGGAAGGAACCTATCCTCTTCCGGAAGCACAAATTGATCGTTTTATGTTTAAAGTATTAGTTGGATATCCGAATCCAGATGAAGAGTTAGAAATTTTAAAAAGAATGGGGAAGATTAATTCTACAATTGATCTAAAAGCAGTTGTTAAGCCAGAACAAATTATATCAGCAAGAAAAATTGTGGATAAAATATATATAGCTGAAAATATACAAAAGTATATTGTATCCTTAGTTTTTGCTACACGATATCCAGAACAATATGGTTTAAAAGATTTAAAATCATTAATAAGTTTTGGAGCTTCCCCTCGTGCAACAATATTTTTGGCGAATGCTTCAAAATCTCATGCATTTTTAAATAATAGAGGATTTGTTATTCCAGAAGATGTACGTTCAGTTGGAACATCAATTTTACGACATCGTATTATTTTGTCTTATGAAGCAGAGGCAGAGGAAATTACAACGGAGGATATTATTCAAAGAATTTATGAATCTGTACCTACCCCCTGATTTTCCCCATGATCCCTTCCGAAATACTAAAAAAAGTTCGATTAATTGAAATAAAAACCAGACATATCGTAAATAACCTTTTCGGAGGTGAATACCATTCAGCTTTTAAGGGAATGGGAATGGAATTTGCCGAAGTGAGGGAATATACACCTGGTGATGATATTCGGGCTATTGATTGGAATGTGACTGCCAGAACTGGCAAACCTTTTATTAAAAAATATGATGAAGAACGTGAACTGACAGTAATGCTTATTATAGATGTTTCAGCTTCAGGATTCTTTGGTACTGGCGAGTCACTAAAAAGTGATATTATGATTGAACTGGCTTCAATTTTAAGTTTTAGTGCCATCAAAAATAATGATAAAGTGGGTTTATTACTTTTTTCTGATCGAATAGAAGAATTTATCCCCCCCAACAAAGGTAAAAGCCATGTTTTGCGGGTGATTAGAGAAATGATTTATCATAAAGCAAAAGATAGAAAAACAGATATTTCCGTTGCATTGGAACATATCCAGAAAGTTCTAAAACGAAAAAGCATTATTTTTTTATTATCAGACTTTTGGGATGATTCCTATCAACAGTCTATGAAATTAATTAACAAAAAACATGATTTAATTAATATTCAAATATTAGATAAAGCCGAAATTACCATTCCTAAATTAGGATTGGTAAAATTACATGATGTTGAAACTCAATCATCAATATGGATTGATACAAATGATAAGTCATTGCAAAACATTTCCCCAAATAATATTCGAAACAAAAATGATATCATAAAAAAGTTTTGTAAAAATAATAAAATAGATTTCATATCTATAGATACATCTGAGGGATATTTAAATCCTTTGGAGCAGTTTTTTAATTCTAGAATACACCGATATTAATGCGGAAATTATTATTAATCTGTTTACTTTTGAGCGGATTATATTCTGTTGATTTAAGAGTTGAAATAATACCCGACACCGCTTTTGTCGGCTCACTGATTGAATTACAAGTTAGTGTAGAGAATTTACAATCAACTGAGGTGCCCGTTTTTAATGAAATAGAGGGAAGTAAAGAAGAGTTTACTGTGGTAGATAAAGTTCTAACCCCATCTTCTATCAGTTATTTTCTGCAATT
Source organism: SAR202 cluster bacterium (assembly GCA_009391605.1). Next base: position 687 of record VFGQ01000008.1, on the reverse strand, counting down.
TTGGAAAGTTGGGTTAATTATTATTCCATCTATTTCCGTTGATATAAAAAAGAACAATAATGATGTCATTAGAATTCAAACAAGTAAAATTAGTGTAAATATTTTATCAAATATTTCAACTTCATCAAATGAGATACGTTCAATCAAGCCGATGAAAGAATTAAAATTAAATTCGACTTTAAAACTTGGATTGTTAATAGTATTAATTATTGCAGGTTTGGTAGCTGGAGGGTATCTCTGGAATTCAAAAACAAATTTGAATGATTTAAATGATTTAAAAGGTTCTTTCAAAATATCGGCTCTAAATGAATCAATTAAAAAAATCGAAGACTTGCCACTTCCGTCAAAAATAAATTCTGAGACCGCAGAAAATTACTATTTAAAATTAAGTGAAATATGTCGATTATTTTTTAATGAAATATTCTATATAAAAGCGACAGAAATGACATCACGGGAATTAGCAGAACATTTTGCCTTCATTGGCATAGAATCAGAGTTGGTAAATTCATGGAACAAAGTGAGTCAAATGGCAGATAAAGCAAAATATGCAAATTATATTCCGCCTATTGATCAGTTTAATGCTGACAAGGAAGGTTATATTAAATTAATAACTTCCTTTAATAAAGTAAAGACTGAATCATAAGCAATAATTGATAATTAAAAAATACTAATTCAATTTAGGTTTTA
>VFGQ01000092.1 GCA_009391605.1 SAR202 cluster bacterium | reverse complement strand
GAAACTGAAACACAAACAGGGAAAACAGAGGAAAAAGATATAAATATTACTCCAGTAGCTAAAAATCTTGCTGATAAACACTCCATTAATATAGATTCTATTAACGGATCAGGGAGAGCTGGCAAAATTACTATTGATGATATCAATGCTGAAATAAATAAAAATAATCAAACAAATACATCTAATGATGAATCACCTGTTCCACAAGAATCTTTAGAAACAAAAAAAAGAATTACTAAAAGAAGAGAAACCATTGCTAAAAGACTTACTGAAGTTCATCTCAATACAGTAATGACGACTACCTATAATGAAGTTGATATGTCAGAAATAATGGCAATCAGGACAAAATACAAAGATTCATTTAAAGAAGAAAAAGGTGTTGGGCTAGGATTTATGTCATTTTTTGTAAAATCAGTTGTACAAGCATTAATAGACTTTCCAAATCTTAATTCAGAATTGGGAGAAAAAGAAATAATATTAAAAAACTATTATCATATAGGAATTGCCGTAGCATCTGATGAAGGTCTGGTCGTACCAGTATTAAAAAACGCTAGTACCTTATCATTTTCAGAAATTGAAAAATCAATAGTTGATATGGTTGCTAAAACTAAGTCTAAATCACTAACTATTGATGATTTAACAAATGGAACGTTTACTATAACTAACGGGGGAGTCTTTGGATCCATGTTCTCAACTCCTATCCTAAATCCTCCGCAGGTAGGAATTCTTGGAATGCATACAATAAAAAAGAAACCTGTTGTAATTAATGATGAAATTGTTATAAGACCAATTATGTATTTAGCATTAACATACGATCACAGAATAGTAGATGGAGGAGAGGCTGTTCAATTCCTGGTCAGAATCAAAGAATTTATAGAAGATCCTCAAAAATTACTTATTGAAAATTAATTGACTTATGTCAAATATATCAACAAACAATAACCTATTAAATTGGCATCATCCTACCAAAGTATATTTTGGGGAATCAGTATTACTTCAATTATCTAAATTAATTGAAGAAAATTTCCCTTCAGTCAAAAATGCCCTGATCGTCACAGGTAAATACCACTTAAAATCTAATGAATATTTTAATAATTCAATAAGTAATCTAAGTTCATTAAATATAGAAATTTATGACAAAATCGATCCTTATCCTTCTCCTGAAACTGTAACTTTATTAAGTGATACTATCAAAAAAAACAAAACACACATTGTTTTGGCAGCTGGAGGCGGCAGTGTAATGGATGCATCAAAAGCAGCTTCTTTACTCAGTCAAAATGACGGCGATTGGATGGAATATAGTTCCGGGGCCAAAAAAGTTGCTAAAAAAGGATTACCCTTAATTGCCATACCAACCACATCAGGTAGCAGTAGTGAAGTCACAAAATTTGCAACAATATGGGATTGGGATAAAAATTCAAGTGCAGGACTAAATAACGAACTAATGTTTCCTGAAATAGCTATTATAGATCCGGAACTTACACAAACAATGTCAGCAAATCTAGCTGCTAATAGTGGATGGGATGCATTAACAAGCTCATTTGAATCATATTGGTCAACTGAGTCAAATTCAATAACAGATTTATATGCTTTAAAATCAATTGAAATATTTTTCAATGATCTTGAAAATTCAGTCAACAACGCTAACTCTCATTCTCGTTCTGAATGTGCTTTAGGAGCAACTATATCCGGTATTGGATATTCAAATTCAAGACCTAATCTATGTCATGCGATTGGCACACCTTTAACTTTAAACTGGAAAACAACCCATGGACAAGCAGTTTGTATTAGCCTCCCTTATTTTCTACCATTCATATTTGATAAATTATCAACTTCCAAGCAAAATTTATTGTTAAGCACATGTAAGGTATCAAATATAGATTCATTAATTTTAAAATTAAAAGAAATGATAACAAATTGCAAATTAAATATTTATTTAGATGATTGTGATATAAGTTCCAATAACTTGGACAAAATATTAAATGGCATTCCAATGGAAAGATTTTTAACAGTTCCAACAAAATTCGAAACTAATACAATAAAAAGTATAATGTCCAAAATGTTTAATATTAAATAATATGGGGATTTATACTAAACATTTACCCTCTATAATTATCACCATAATAACCATCATAATTTTAGATCAACTTACCAAGCTATATGTTGCATCTTATCCTATAAATACTACTATATTCAATTTCGCTTTTTTCAAAATTAAATATGTTTTAAATACCGGAGCTGCTTTTAGTTTTTTAACAGGGTTCAATGAATTACTAAAATTCATCGTCCCGTTTGCTGTTATTTTATTATTTGTTCTTCTGCATAATTATAAAAATAATACAATTTTAAAATATGCATTTTCGATGCAGATAGCCGGTGCTATTGGAAATTTAATTGATAGATTTACAATGAATGGTGTCATTGATTTTATAGGTGTAGGTTGGTGGCCATTATTTAATATTGCAGACTCATCTATATCTATTGGATTAACGCTATTAATAATTGATCTTATATTTAAAAGAAATAAAAAGAATGAGTGAAAAAAATTTATTAACGTATAAAGTTACCACCAAAGACACTCTCAAAAGAGCTGACACATTTATAAAAGAAAAATTTGAAAATTTTACACGATCACAAATAAAAAAATTAATAGAATCTAGCAATATAAAAATTAACGATAAAATTATCAAGCCATCGACAAAAATAGAATTGAAAGACAAAATCACCATCATTTTACCTGAATTAGAATCAACGGATTTAAAGCCTTTAAATCAATCTTTAGATATTAAATATGAAAATAAAGATTTGATAATTATTAACAAACCATCAGGAATAGTTGTACATCCTTCAAAAGGGCATAAAAACGATACAATAATTAACGCTTTAATAGGGATGAAAATTAAATTTGAACCTTATTTAGGAAAACCAAAACCATGGCTAGTTCACAGACTAGATAAAGATACATCTGGATTACTTATCATAGCAAAAAATGAGTCTACTTATAATTATTTAACAAAAATCCAAAAAGACCGAATGATAAAAAAGCAATATATGGCAATTGTACAAGGAATACCAAATTCATCTAAGGCAATAATTGATGCACCAATAGGTAGGAATAAACTTAACAGAAAAAAAATGAGTATAAAAAAAGAAGGGCGCTATGCTTTAACTGAATACGAAATATTAAAATCAAAAAATAATATGTCATTATTAAACATAACTTTACTGACTGGAAGAACACATCAGATAAGGGTACATTTAAACGCAATTGGACATCCTATAATTGGAGATAATGTTTATGGTAAAAAATCAAAATATGTAAACAGGCAGATGTTACACGCGTATAAATTAAATTTCAAAGATAATAAAAAAAATAATATTACAGTACAAAGTGAACCGGAAAAAGACATGAAAGAATTCATTGAATTTTATTTCAACAACTGATACAAATTAATATTACAAACATACAAATTATTAAATATGAAAGAAGTAAGAGTCAGATATGCACCCAGTCCTACAGGGGATCCGCACATTGGGAATATCAGGAGTGCAATATTTAATTGGTTATTTGCAAAAAATAACAATGGGAAATTTTTAGTCAGAATAGAAGATACTGATCAGGCAAGGTTAGTAGAAAATGGTATTCAAAAACAGAAGGACTCATTGAAATGGTTTGGATTAGATTGGGATGAAATATATATACAATCTGAAAGATTAGAAATTTATTCAAAATATGCCAAACAACTTTTAGAAGAAGAAAATGCTTATAGATGCTTTGCAACTCAAGAAGAACTAAACAAATTAAGAGAAGAGCAAAAAAAGTCCGGAAAAATCACTAGATATGACAATAGATACAGAGATTACGATCCAAAACTATCTGAAGAAAGATCTAAATCCGAACCTTATGTAATTAGGTTTAAAAGCCCTCAAAAAGGAATAACAAAATGCTTAGATAGCATAAGAGGAGAAATTGTATTTGACAATAAAGAAATGGATGATTTTATAATTATAAAATCAGATGGATTTCCAACTTATCATTTTGCTAATGTTATTGATGATTATTTAATGAATATTTCACATGTAATGAGAGCAGAAGAATGGCTACCCAGTTTCCCTAAACATGTCAACATTTACAATTCATTAGATTGGCAAATGCCAATATTTGTGCATTTGCCAATGATCCTGGCCTCAGACAAGACTAAACTAAGTAAAAGACATGGGGCGACATCTGTAGAAGAATTCAAACAAGCAGGTTATTTAAATACAGCAATGTTTAATTTTCTTGTATTACTGGGATGGGCTTTAGACGACAAAACAGAAATGTTTACTGTAAATGAATTAATTAAAGTATTTGATATAAGTAAAATTTCTAAATCACCAGCTATTTTTAATAAAGAAAAATTAGACTGGTTTAACGGGCGATATATTCTTAATTTAACGCATGAAAATTTTGGGAAAGAAATTAATAATTATTTCAAACAATTTTTAGATAATAATAAATATAAAGCAATTCAAAGTTATGATATAAATGATATTTCTGTAATGATTAAACAAAGATGCAAAACTCTAGATGATGCAATTATGTTAACTGAATTTTTATATCTAGAACCTAAATTTAAATCTAAATCTGAAATACAAATTATGTGTGATAATCCTGAACAATGTCATACTATTCTTACTAACTCAATAAATTCTTTAAGTAATATTCAAGAATTTACAACAGAAAATATAGAATCTACTTTAAAATCATTAATGACTATACTTGAAGTTAAACCCAAACATTTATTAGGAACTTTAAGAATAGTAATTACAAATCAAAAAATCAGCCCTCCAATATTTGATTGCTTATATATACTTGGGAAAAAAGAATCAATTAAAAGAATACAATCTGCAATAGATTATCTTTAAGTTATACTTGACACAAATTTTAGAAATTATATACTTTTCATGAACCATACCCTAGAGGAAGATTTTGGACCAAATTATAGATTTAATAAAAGACGATCTAAAAAAAGCTATCAAATCACAAGATAATATAAAAAAATTAGTTTACAGATTTATTCTTTCCGCTATTCATAATGAAGAAATAAAGCTAGGTAAAGAATTAGATAATGATATGGTAATGAAACTAATGATCAAACAAGCACAGCAAAGAAAAGAAAGTATAGAAGCATTCAAATTAGGATCTAGGGAAGATTTGATTAGCAAAGAAACTCAAGAATTAAAAATTATTGAACAATTTTTACCTGAACAAATTGACGAAAGTGAAATAAAAAACCTTGCACAAAAAACAATTAACGAAGTTGGCGCAGAATCTGTAAAAGACATTGGCAAAGTAATGCCAATTATCATGAAAAAACTAGCAGGAAAAGCTGAAGGTAAAATTGTTAATAAAATTGTTACCGAATTATTGAGTTAATAATATGCAAAAAAAGAAATTTGGAATAATAATCTTCCCTGGTACATGGAGTGACAAGGATTGTTATTATGCAATAAATAATATTTTACAACATGAAGCTAGATATATATGGCACAAAGAAACTAATATTGATGATCTTGACTGCCTGGTACTTCCCGGAGGGTTTTCATACGGAGACTATCTAAGGCC
>VFGQ01000095.1 GCA_009391605.1 SAR202 cluster bacterium | reverse complement strand
GAATTTTACCATTTTATTAATACACAAACAACTTTTCATATCTTGAGTTTTTTCTTGTCTGTTCTGTATGATCTTCCTTTCCAAGTTGAGCTATAAAATACATTATCAATAAATGATCTTAAAGCTAATAAAAGTATTAGTGATATTAAGATAGGGAATGAAAAAGGAGTAAAGATTGAGTATTTAAATCTGATTGTTACTATTTCCCAGGATATAAATAATAACATTAACAGTGTTATACATAATAGAATTAATTCTTGGTTATGTAATAATCCTAAAAAATATAAAATAATTGGTATTGTTGATCCTAGGACAAATGAAAGTAGTATCAAAAAGATAATCAAGAAAATTGAAATACTATAACCTACAGCAGGAAAAATATTCTTAGAATACCCTGAAATAAGATCTTTATTTGTATTATAGGTTCTTGTTGTAATTCTAAATGCAGCATCGTAAAGCATCCATTTAAATAGGTTTTTCTTTATATTACGACCAAGTTGAAAATCATCAACAGGATTATCTTTGATAGCTATAAATCCTCCAATTTGAGTAAAAGAAGATTTTTTAAAAAGCATAAATTGTCCAAAAGTAGCGGATAAAAATGGAGCATTTAAATTTATAGCAAGTTTCATTGGAAGCCAGCATACTATAAACCATGAAATAATTTTTTTCATAGCATGATCTGCAATTAATTTTGTATCTCTGCCTGGTACGAGTGTAAGTAAATCAATTTTTTCTTTTTGTATAGCAATAATTGAATCTTGTAAAATAAATTTATCTATATTTGTATCTGCATCCATGAAAAGGATATATTCCCCTTTTGCTTTTTCTGACAATTGATGACAAGCCCAATTTTTTCCTAGCCATCCAGATGGTAATGGTAATCCATTAATCTGTTCAATCTTATGATTTAATTTTGCATGTTTTTGAATTATAGATTTTGTTGCATCTGAGGAATTATCATCAAGAATAATTAATTCATAATTTTGATAACTTTGATTAGTTATTGATTTTATAGTGGATTCAATGACATCTGCTTCATTTCTTGCAGGGATTAGAATTGATACAAGCTTAGAATTGGTGTTATTTTTTTGTGATGGTATGTTTTTCAACCATAAAAAATTTGTAATTCCAGTTACGATAGTAAAAAAAGTTATAATAAATAAACTGATATACCAATAAACCAAATTATTATAATTAAATATTATATTTATTAATGATTCAGTCATTACTGGCAAATCTTCTGAAATTAATTTTTAAAGTATAATCATTCCTGTGTTTGAATATAATGAATATTAGGTTTAGTAATATTCCAATTAACAATGATTCAGAGCTGAAAGTTGTGGGATTTCGGATTAATATATAGAAAAACAAACTAGCAAAGCCTATTGTCGAGGTTAAGGCATCATTTTTTTGTATAATTTTCATTATTAATAGAGATGGTGCCATAATATAGAAAGCTTCACCACCAGTAATAGCAAGCCATGACCCTGCAGTTACAGCTAAAGATTTTCCGCCTTTAAAATTAAGTAATGGTGAATATCCATGACCTAGCAAGGCTGTTATGACACAGGCTAACATTGTAATTTCTGAAATATTAAATATTTGTATGGCAAAAATTATTGGTATAGCCGATTTTGAAATTTCAAGAAATGCTGTTATAAATCCCCATAATATACTTCCTGCCCTGAAAACATTTACTGTGCCTGGATTGTTATCCCCATAATTTCTTATATCATCTTTGAGTTTGATTTTACCTATTATTAGTGCCCATGGTATTGTAGAAGAAAAATATACACTAATGATTATAATAATTTCAGATATAGATATATTAGTCATAATGGTTTAGATGAAATTTAATAAACTTTAACATATAGTAAGCATAAGTTAAAACTATGAACATTAATACTAATTTTAATCAAAGCTATAACTTTGCCAATTCATTTCACATCCAAAGCCTTTTCTTATGTGGAGAGTTTTATTACTTGGGTCTGCAATATATCCTGAAACAGTATCCATATTATTAGCACCATGTCTGCATATTGAAGACGGGAAGTTATAATGATCAGCTAGAATATTTTTTATATTATCAAGATTTATATTCCCGTAAATATTTTTTATTAAATTATGCATTCTTTGAAGTCTTATTGGCGAATCTATCAATGTATTATCTTCAAATTTAATTAATTCGTCAGTTAAATAGTGATTTGTATGAATGATGGAGTTTTGATCCTGAGAAGTAAATTCATATCTTGATTTATTATGAAATTCAAAATCAATAATATTATTTTTATCAGATATTAATACATTTGCTGCTTCTGAAACATTAGTTGTATTTAAAATTTCTTTACAGGTTTCTAATGACCTTTGTTCTAGTAATTTTCTTTTCAAAATATAATGAGGAATCCCTTTTTGTGTTTGAAAATTATATAGAGCATTCGCAAAATTAGATATGCCATGTTCATTCATTCCTGCATAACCTATTTGACCAGGAAATGTGAACATAATGATTTGAGGTATATCTATACTAGGGATTAATTTTAAAACAAAACCAAAATTTAAGAATTCAGGATCCATGTCCTGATTTTGCCCAGTATATAAATTTGAATTTAAAGTACTTTTTTCTTTAAATGAAAATGCAGTACATCCTTTATCATTTGTATTATCTAATTTTCCAAATCTAACTTGGCATAACATTGCATCTTCAAATGTGATGTTTGCACCTTCGGCTATACCATGGATTTCATTTATATACGTATTTGAAAAATTATTTATTAGATTATAAAAAGACATAGATCTTTTTTGAGATTCTTTGATTGTTTCCTTACTTTTGAATCTTATCCATTTGATATATTCTCGAATTTGTTCTGAAATTTGTTTTCCATGACTAAATCCCATTTCATAATGATCGCCAGTAATTTCTATGTATGGAAATTTGTATGTATCTACTAAAGACATTTTTATTGATTTTTATTGCAAGATATAGGTTTATTTTTTATAACATATATATTTATAATTTAAATATATATGTTGAATATAAAATATAGGTATTTTTATTGCAAGAGTTTAAATCTTATAGAATAGGTATTGTTGGGGCAGGAGCTTTAGGTGGAGCTTTAGCTATAGCATTAAATAAAAAAGGTTTTTGTATTACAAAAATATTTAGTAGAAGTAAAGTTTCAATAATAAAATTGTGCTCTAGATTAGATAATGCTAGCTTATCAAAATCTGTTCAAGAAGTTTCTGATAATGCAGATATTATTTTTATTACTACAACTGATAACGCTATCAAATCATCTGTAGAATCTGCATCATGGGAAAAAGGCAAAATAGTTATTCATTGCTCTGGAGTTTCAGGGTTAGACGTTTTAAGTAAAGCGAAAAATGATGGAGCATTTGTGGGTAGCATGCATCCTTTACAACCTTTTTCTGATATGGATTTAGGTAGTAAAAGTTTAGATAATATTACTTTTGGTATTGATGGTGATGAATTTACTTTGAATATCATTAGTAAATTAGTTAATAATTTAGATGCTATATCTATCAAGATAGATCCCAAATATAGAGCACTTTATCATTTGTCAGGAGTTATGGCAGGTAATTTATTACTTGGTATGGCATCTTCAATAGCGGATATATGGCAAAAAATTGGCTTAAGCAGAGAGGATGGAGCTAAAGCTTTGATTCCAATGATGATTCAAAGCTGTAAAAATATTATTGAATCAGGTATTCCACAGTCAATGGCTGGACCTTATGTCAGAGGTGATTATGATACAGTCAAAATGCATTTAGATACCCTTCGAAAATCGTATCCAGATATATTGCCAATGTATGTTGAGCTTGCAAAAATTAGTTTAAAATATGGAGATGAGAAAGTTGGCGAAATAGTGTCTCAATCAAAAAAAATGTTTGAACTGTTAGATGAATATAATTAATTTATACATTTCTATAAATTGAGTAATATTGTCTTGAATGATTATTTTCTTATCCAATAGAATTATAATATGTATTTAGAATAAGGAGACTTTTTAATGTTTAAAGATACAAAGTTTAAAGTGATAGGCAAATCCCCAATACGTCATGATGGTAATGATAAAGTTACAGGACGTGCTTTATATGGAGCTGATATGAATTTGCCTGGGATGTTATACGGTAAAGTTTTAAGAAGCCCCCATGCACATGCCAGGATTAGATCTATTAATATTGATAAAGTTGCGAAACATCCGAATTGTAAATCCATTGTGACATCTAAAGATCTTGCTAAATCGCCTGAGACAACTAAGGAACCTATGTATGGGCAGGTTCGGATCTCTAATGTTCTAGCTTCAGATAAAGTTTTATATAAAGGTCATCCTATATTAGCTGTTGCTGCAAAATCTGTAGATGATGCTGAAGAATTGTTAGATTTAGTTGATATTGAGTATGAAATTCTTAATTCTGTAACAAATGCTGAAGATGCTATAAAAGATGGAGCAGATGTTTTGCATGAAAATTGGAAAAAATCAGATGATATCTTAGATATAAATAATAAGGGTACAAACATTGGAACTATTGAAGTTTATAAACTCGGTAATGCTGATGATGAATTAAAAAAATCAGATTTAATTATTGAGCGAGAATTTAGAACAAAAACTGTACATCAAGGGTATATTGAACCTACTAATGGAACAGCTTGGTGGAGACCAAATGATAGATTGACAATTTGGTGTAGTAGTCAGGGGCATTTTGGAATTAGAGATTCAGTTGCACAGGTTCTGGGTATTTCAGCTTCTAATATTACTGTTATACCAATGGAAATAGGCGGTGGATTCGGCGGGAAATTGTCAGCTTATTTGGAACCTTTGGCTGCTATATTATCAAAGAAATCTGGAAATCCAGTTAAAATGACTATGTCTAGATCTGAAGTTTTAGAGGCAACAGGACCAACATCAGGAAGCTATCAAAAAATAACAATTGGATATAATTCACAGGGTATTATTAATGCTGCAAAAGCTCAAATTTTGTTAGAAGCAGGAGCATTCCCTGGGTCACCAGTTAGCGGAGCAGCTTCAGCTATATTTGCACCTTATGATATTCAACATGTGCGAATAGATGGTTATGATATTATGACTAACAAACCTAAGACTACTGCATATAGAGCTCCTGGTGCTCCCATAGCAATGTTTGCAGCTGAAACTTTAATAAATGAGATAGCCGATAGTTTGGGAATTGACTCGGTAGAATTAAGAATTAGAAATGTGGCAAAGAAAGGTGAAAGAAGATCAGATGGTGTGATAAATGGAGATATAGGAGCTATAGATGTTATGGAAAATATTAGAAATCATCCTCATTATTCTATGCCTCTACCTAAAGGGGATTATGTAGGAAGAGGAATTTCTATGGGTTTTTGTAGAAATAATTCTGGTGTATCAAGTGTAATAGCTAATATTTTGCCTGATGGTAATTTTTCTTTGACCGAAGGCTCTGTTGATATTGGAGGCAGTAGAACAGCTATTGCTCAGCAATTTGCAGAAGTTTTAGAAGTGGGTGTAGAAAATATTTTACCTCAAATAGGAGATACTGATACTATAGGATACACTTCTAACACAGGAGGTAGTGGAGTAGCATTTAAAACTGGAATGGCAGCTTATCATACTGCTCAAGATATAAAAACTCAATTAATAAAAAGAGCAGCGTTAATATGGGATACTGAAGATGGAAATGTAGATTATAAAGAAGGTGTTTTATACCATAAAAATGACCCAGAATTAAAAATGACTTTAAATGATATTGCAGCTTTATTGGGAGATACTGGAGGACCGATAACTGGCAAATCACATATTAATCCAGGAGGACAAGAAGGGTCATATGCTGCAAATATAGTGGATGTTAGAGTTGATCCTGAAACAGGTAAAATAGAAATTTTGAAAGTCACAGCGTTTCAAGATGTCGGGAAAGCTATTCACAGAGCTTATGTTGAAGGGCAAATTCAGGGTGGAACAACTCAGGGGATAGGATGGGCAATTAATGAAGAATATTTTATGTTAGATGGCCAGATGCAGAATAACACTTTCTTAGATTATAGAATGCCCACTTCATTAGATTTACCGATGATTGATCCTGTGGTAATTGAAGTTTTTAATCCAAATCATCCTTTTGGAGTAAAAGGTGTAGGGGAATCAAATATTGTTCCACCTTTAGGAGCAGTTTCAGATGCTGTATATAATGCAATAGGTAAAAGGATTTATGATTTACCAATAAATCCTGAGGCTATAATAAGAGCTATTAATGAAAAGTTATAATTATTAAATAAACTAAAGGAAATTAACATGACTAATAAACAGGACCAGGATCTTAAAGACAAAGCAAGAAAATTACATTTTA
>VFGQ01000059.1 GCA_009391605.1 SAR202 cluster bacterium | reverse complement strand
TATAGAAAGGAAATGGATTCTCCCGTATCCAAGTACTTTGGGTAGATCGCTTGAGCTTATTGGCAACAATAAGCCTAGATAGATGATCGTCAGTGTATATCACTACAGAACTCGGCTTACAGATCACCTCATTAAATCTATGCTTCTATAAATTCCAATTTTAACTTTTGATTCTGCGCTTGGTGCATTAGTGCACCTGATGAAATTGCATCTACACCTTCTATTATATAATCAGATAAATTTTCCAAAGTAACACCACCAGATATTTCAATAAATATACTTTTATTTTTAGCACGGATAATATCTACACACCTTTTTGCATATTCCGGTTCCATATTATCTAATAAAATTGCATCAACTTTATAATTAAGTAAATCTAATAACTGATTTTCATTATCAACTTCTACTTGTAAAGGTAATTTCATATTGTAATCTCTTATAATTTTATAAAAATTCTCTTTTGAAGCAACCCAGTGATTATCTTTGATTAATAATCCAGAAGATAAATCTAATCTATGATTATAACCGCCTCCAATTTTAACTGCATATTTTTCCAAAAGTCTTAATCCTGGTGTTGTTTTACGAGTATCTAAAATTTTAATTCCGCTTGGATTTACTATATTTACATATTTTTTTGTTAAAGTAGCAATCCCTGATAAACGTTGTAATAAATTTAAAAGTATTCTTTCCAATTTTAATAATTGTCTTGCATTTCCTTCTAAAGTGGCAATTTTTTGACCCTTTTGTAAATCAGTCCCATCTTTTGTAAATATACTAATTTGAAAATCATCATTCAATGCATTCAGAATTTGTTCACCAGCAAATACGCATTCATCTTCACATATAATTGAACCTGAAGCATTTTTTTCAATATCAACTGTTAATTCAGTTGTAGGATCTCCATTTGGAGAATCTTCTAAAAGAAATTGCTCCAATTTAGATAAAATATAATCTTTATCTATAATATTCATCTGTTCATATAAAGGTTTATTCATATTTTACATTTAGAAAATCTATATAAAAATTATTATAAACAAGTTCTTATTATTTACCCTAGATTAATTAATATTAAATAGTCATAATTAATTTTAATTAAATAAATGGTTAAAAATTAATTAAGTTATGAAACTTAAAGAAGAAATTATTTCTTGTGATACTGTTGTCGCATTACCTAATTCCACTTCTAATAATACTACTATATTCGGAAAAAATTCCGATCGCCCTAAATTAGAATGCCAACCTTTAATACAAAAACCAAGAATAAAAAATCAAAGTAAATATACCGAATGCCAATTTATAAAAATTCCATCATCAAAAATATCTTATGCTCATGTAGGTTCAAAACCTTTTTGGTGCTGGGGTTATGAACAAGGATTTAATGAATATCAGGTTGTAATAGGAAATGAAGGACTAGGAACTCATATTCCTTCATCACCTTCTCCTAAATTAATTGGAATGGAAATTGTTAGATTAGCTTTAGAAAGGTCTAAAAATGCAAAAGAGGCCGTAAAAGTTATCACTGATTTAGTTTCTACATTTGGGCAAGGAGTCTTTGAAAATAGCCAGAATATAAGAACCTATGATAATGGATATTTAATAGCAGACCCTAAAGAAGCATACATCATTGAAACTGCTGGTCATGAATGGGCAGTAAAACAAATAAAAGATACTGAAGGAATAAGTAATATACATTCAATTGAATCCAACTGGGATAATATATCTGATACAGCAATTAATACTGCAAAATCATTAAACCTACATATAGACTCTCCAAAATTAAATTTTGCAAAAACATTCTGTGATTATGATTCAAGATATGATGGAAGAGGAGAATTCAGGAGATTAAGATCATGTACATATCTTCAAAATTTAAAAAATAATATAAATATAAAAGAAGTTATATTTATATTAAAAGATCATTCAGACGGAGAAAATTCAAATATATCACAAAATTTCCTAGATTCAAGAACGATATGTATGCATTATCCGGATTCTAATTCTGATGGGAACACAGCTGCATCTTTAGTTTCTGAATTGCATTCTGATAATAGTCAATTAGATATCCATTGGACTTCTATGTATTCGCCTTGTCTTGGTATATTTATACCTATGTTTATAGAAGGTGAAATCCCAAAAGTCTTATCTATAGGAAATCATAATTATGATACTAGGAGCCCATGGTGGGCATTTAGATCTATTGAAGAATCATGTAGGACAGAAGGTATACTAGATAACAATAAAGCTTCTGAAATAAGAAAGATTTGGGAACCAATACAAAATGAATTTTATAAGTCTGCAAAATTAATAGCTAAAGATGCCAATCAATTAAAACAAGAGAATAAATTGAATCAAATGAATGAAGAATTAACACAATATATGCTTAAAAACACAAATACTATACTATCTACTTTAAGCGAGCTGATAAAATCAAAATCTCAAATATCTTAATAAGATAAAGATGTATTTTACACAAAATGCAACTATAGGCCTCGCTTCAAAATCACCCAGAAGAATTGAATTATTAAAATCTTTGGGAATAAATTTTGATCTAATAATTAATAATAAAACAGAGCTTAAGCCAAATAAAAATGAACTTCCAAAATCTTATTCAATAAAAACAAGTAATGATAAATTAATAAAATTAAATAATGATAATAAAGAATTCATAATTGCTGCAGATACAATAATTTCTTTTCAAAACCGGATTTTCGGTAAACCAATAAATGAAAATGATGCTTTTGAAATGCTATCTAAATTTTCAAATAATTTACATGAAGTCATAACGACAATTTCCATTCTAAATACAAAAACAGCTGATATTAAATATAACACCAAAGTTACAAAAGTACATTTTAAAAATTGGGATCAAAAAAATATAAGGTATTACATAAATAATTTTGATATTAAAGACAAAGCCGGTGCATATGCTATACAGGATGGGAAAAATTCTCCAGTTCAAAGGATTAACGGTTGTGCACTAAATGTAATTGGATTACCCGTTTGCAATTTAATCGAATTATTACTTCACTTTAAAATTATTAAATTTAGTAAAAAAATTAAAAACAGTGATTTGTGTAAGATTATAAATATATGGCAGGAGCGAGAGGGTTCGAACCCCTGACCCTTGGTTTTGGAGACCAATGCTCTACCAACTGAGCTACGCTCCTATCTCCTTCAGTAAGGCTAATTATCCAATCCATTAATGTACTTAAATGGCACACTAAATGGCACATTAGCTACTGATAAAGCCATATATTTACAATTAGAAAGAATATTCTAGCATATCCCTTAGCTCAAGCCGATTGGCTTTAAGGGTTATTATTTATTTATATGTCATATCTTAGGAGAGTTATCCCTAAATTTTCGCACGAGCTTTGCTTGTATCGATAAGTTCAAGAGTGTTAGAAGAAGTAGCAAAAAAGAGCTAGAAAGTAAATTTACATTTACGATTACGTGAGCATCACTAATTAATTAATAATACCTATCAGCATTTGCAACAATCCACTACTAGCTCCACCTTGTACTAATACACTATATCAGCAATGGCATTACAATGTTTATTGATCTGCAAGTATGTATCGTGATTATCTTAATAATTAATGAGCTATCAAAAAACCATAAGATATTTATCTGACCATAGATTGTATACATACTTACAGATTGAGTATTATATCAGAATGGTAATAAATAATATTGAATCCATTATTGTATTTTTGTGCCATAATTGCCCCAAATCATATAATGAATATGGCAAGAAAAAAAGAATTAAAATTGATGTCACATTAAATGAGGTTCAATTAATTCTATTCTTATACCACCAGGTGCAGCTATATAACCTATTTTCATCCCACTCGGCACAGTAATCGGTCCTTCTTTATGTACAGCGCCCATATCTACAAGTTTTTTGATATCAGATTCGATATCATCAGTATCAAAACCAAAATGCTCCAAACCATAATGAGCATCATCATCAGCAGGATTCAACTCTTCTCCATCTCTGGCTCCAGATATAAAAATCCTCATACCACCTTCAGCTTTAGTTTCTATGAATCGATCTCCAAAAGTTCTTACTCTATCTGACACTATTTCAACTTTAAAAGCTTTAACAAACCAATCAGCAGTTAATTTTGGATCTTTTGATTTTAAATGAATATGATTTACGATATATGGCATTTTAAACCTCCAAAATAATAACGAATAAATCTAATTTTTCATGGAATTTCTATAGCGATTGCAACTGCCTCGCCACCACCATTGCAAGCTGATGCTATTCCACGTTTACCCTTATTAGCTTTGAGAGCATAAATAAGGGTTATCAAAATCCTCGCTGCACTAGCTCCAATCGGATGTCCCAAAGCACATGCACCGCCATGAATATTTAATTTGTTATGATCTATATCCAAATCTGTCATTGCAGCCATAGTTACACACGCAAATGCTTCATTAATTTCGTATAAATCAACTAAATCTTTATTCCAATTTAATTCTTTCTGTAATTTGTCAATAGCTCCTATATTTGCTGTAGTAAACCATTCAGGTTCCTGTGAATGTCTTTTATGCCCACGTATAATTGCCAGAGGCTTTAATCCTCGGCTTTGAGCATCAACAGCAGACATTATAATCAGAGATGCAGCCCCGTCAGAAATTGAAGATGAACTTGCCGCAGTTACAGTACCATTTTTATCAAACGCTGGTCTCATTGATGGAATTTTATCAATATCACATTTTTCAGGTTCTTCATCTTTGGAAATTGTAGAAGTATCTCTTCTCGTTTTTACAACAACAGATTCAATTTCATCATCAAATAATCCCAATTTTTGCGCTCTTAAAGATCTATTAACTGATTCAATGGAAAATAAATCCTGATCTTCCCTGGTAAATCCATATTTTTTTGAAGTTTGTTCAGCAAAATATCCCATTAAATTTTGATCATAAGGGTTTTGCAGGCCATCATAAAACATATGATCAATAACTTCACCAGATCCCATTCTATAACCCTGCCTGGCATTTGGCATTAGGTACGGAGACATCGTCATAGATTCCATACCGCCAGCTAAAACTATATTAGCTGTACCTGCCTTTATCATATCATTGCCGATTAAAATACTTTGCAGACCAGAACTACACACTTTATTCACGGTTATGGCTCCGGTATCTAAAGATAATCCTGAAGCTATTGAAACTTGTCTTGCAGGTGCTTGACCTAATCCAGCAGTTAAAACACAACCTATTATAGCTTCATCAATTTCATTTGGATCGATAGATATTTGATCTATAACTGATTTAGTCACCACAGTAGATAATTCAACAGCTGTTGTATTATTAAATACACCTTGAAAAGAACCTATTGGAGTTCTTTTTGCTGCTACTATAACAATTTCATTATTCATTTGAATTTTCTATTAATTAGATTTACTATCCAATATAATACAATACCTGAAAATACTGCAATTATCAGATCTATAAAAACAGTGAGGAATAATACAAATAACATCAAACAGTAATCTGTAACTTTTTCATTCTTAAAATTTTTTATATAATCCCAATCAATTATATCCCACCCTATTTTGATTAATATTCCTGCTAATATAGAATTAGGAATTATTTCAAATAAGGGGGCTAGTCCCAATACAACTCCCAATAATAATAAAGCATGAATCATCCCTGACAGATTTGTCTTTCCACCTGATTTTATATTTACCATAGTACGCATTGTAGCTCCAGCTCCGGGAAGAGCACCAAATAACCCTGAAATAGTATTTCCTATTCCTTGTCCAATTAATTCTTTATTAGAATTATGCTTAGTATTTGTAGCTTTATCAGCTACTAAAGAAGTTATCAACGAATCTATAGAACCTAATAAAGCTAAAGTAAAAGCTGAGAAAAACATAAACGGAGCCTTAGATAATGTCATTTTAAATGAAATCAATTCTGGTAATCCTACAGGTATTTCTTTTAAAGTTATTGCATTAGTAAATATGTAATATGAAAGTAAAACCCCAATCAATAAACAAATTAATGGTGATGGAATAATTTTATTAAATCTTTTTGGGTAAATTAACAATATAAATAATCCAATCATTCCAATTATTAGGGAATCATTATTGATATTATTAATGATCATAAGGTTTTGTAAAATATCGAAAATTTTACCATGAAGTTGATGGCCAATCATTGGCCCAAATTGAATAATTATTATAATACAACCTATACCAGTTACAAATCCTGAAATCACAGGTGATGGAACAAAGTGAATATGTTTCCCAATCCTTAAGATACCAAACAAAATTTGAATTAGGCCTGTTAGAACAACAATGGTGAAAATCAAATCCAATTCATTATGATATGTTAAAACTATCCCTGACATTACAATAGTCATAGGGCTCGTCGGCCCTGAAATCTGACTTTTTGTACCTCCAAATAGAGCTGCAAAAAATCCTAAAATTATAGCTCCCCAAAGTCCAGCAATAGCTCCAATTCCCGAAGTTACTCCAAAAGCCAATGCTAATGGTAAAGCAACTACTGCCGTAGTAATTCCCCCATAGAAATCATTTTTTATGTGATTCAATTTAAACATAAAATAATTTAGCAGAATAAAGATGAATTATTTTAACACATATTGTTTGAATTCATTTTTAAAAATTTCATAGTCACCAACAACATTACATAAAACTTTTTCAATCATATATGTTTAAATCTAAATAATATTTATTTGCAAAAGTATCAAAGTCAGTTTATATGACAAAATCATAATGTATAATTATCCAATGAATTTATTGAAAATACTAAAAAATAATGGGTACAGAATTACTCAATCAAGAAAATTAATTTGCGAATTATTAGAAAAAAACATTCACTTCCATTTTAGCGCAAAAGAATTAACTTTATTGGTAAATAAAAAATCTAAGATAAATATTGACCAAACAACAATATACAGAACATTGGATGCACTAGAAGAATTAGGATTACTTCAACATTCTCACATTCCTCATAAACCTGCAATATATTATTTGAATAATACAAATCAAAATGTACATTTAATTTGTGAATCCTGTGACAAAATAGTTGACATTTCCGAAGAATCAGTTAAATCTATAAATTCTATCTTAAAACAAAAAACGAATTTTAATAACATAAATAATAATTTTGTATATATAGGCGTATGTAACGAATGTACATAGTTATTGCAAATGATTTGCAATAACTATAAAATAAATCAATATTCCTATATATAAAATGGCAATATTATTAGATCTTATACCAAGCTATTCTTTTAACCTGGAATCTCTTCCGGATTCTAAGTGGGTAACTATGCTTTTTCTTGGTATTGTTATGGGTTTCAGGCATGCTACCGATGCTGATCATGTAGTGGCAGTATCTACCATTGTTTCTGAATCTAAAAACATATGGAAAGGTTTTTGGATTGGAGCTTCATGGGGTTTGGGGCATAGCATACCTCTGTTACTCCTTGGTGTAATTATTCTTAATTTAAGAGGATTAATGGACAATTATGAAGATATTGCTCATTATTTTGAATTTACTGTTGCTTTAATGTTAATACTTTTAGGTGTACAGGCACTGATAATATCTATTAAAAATAAAGATTTGATAAGTCAATATTTTAATAAAGCATACAAATTTTTCAAATTACCAAAATTTAAAATTCCACATAACCACCCCTATGAATCTAATGAAAATAAAAAAGGATCAAGATTTGCATTTTCAAAACCTCAATTCAGACCAAAATCATTTGTAATAGGTATTATCCATAGTCTAGCCGGAAGTAGTGCAGTAATGCTAATTTTACTTCCATCAATTAATAATTTTTTTAAAGGAATACTTTATATCGTTATGTTTGGATTTGGAACTATCCTATCTATGTCAATCATGACACTTTTATTATCATTCCCATTTACAATTGGCAATAAAAATATAAGTCTCACAAAAATCTTAAGTGCTTTCGCAGGTATATTAAGTATTACATTAGGAATGTTATTGGGATCAGACATAATTTTTAATACAGAATTTATCTGGTATTAATAATTACTTTAAATTCTCATCAACCTCAACTTGATAAGATTCAACTAATCTATTTGTCTCATTTGCCATTGCAACTACAGCAATTAATTCCTTAAGCATTTTATTATTCATTCCTTTCGACTCTGCTGCTTTACTATGAGATCTAATACAATATTCACATCCATTAGTCATTGATACAGCAATGTATATCATTTCTTTAAAAATATTACTCAGTTCTCCTTCTTGCATGACCTGTTGTAATGAATTCCATGTTCTTTCAAGAGTATTATAATCATTTGCTATTGTTTTCCAAAAATTTGGTACAAAATTTATTCCTCTAGTTTTTTTAATTTCGTCATAAACTGCTTTTACTTTACTATCAGCATTTTCTTCTGAAATAGGTTTCAAAATTGACATTAAATACACTCCTCTTAAAATGATGTATGATTAACATTTAACAAATATATTTTAATAAATAAAGCTCATTATATGAATATAGATTATGACAATTCATCCATTCCCGAATTAATTGATTATTTCAAACAAGCAGAAATATCTATTTCAGAAGTTGTTAACAAAAACAAAACAGATATAGAAAATTTAATCAATCAATGTACGGAAAGAATAATAAATCAAAATAAGATTTTTCTATTAGGTGCAGGAACCAGCGGAAGATTAGCTGTAATAGAAGCAGCCGAACTATACCCGACTTATAGTGACTCCACATTCAAAGGAATAATAGCAGGAGGCTCAGAAGCTATGAAACATTCAGTTGAGGGATCTGAAGATTCAGTAACCGAATCAATAAATATATTAAAAAAAGAAAAAATAAATTGTGATGATTTAGTAATTGGAATAAGTTCAAGTGGGACAACTCCTTATACAGTGTCAGCATTAGATTATTGTAAATCAAACAATATACAAACTGCTCTTATTTCAAATAAAACAAACTCTACATACAATATTAATATCAATTTGGGAGTTGAAAAAGAAAAAATTCTTGATTCTACTAGAATGTTATCAGGGACACTTACCAAGCAACTTTTAAATATAATTACTTCTGTATCCATGATCAAATCAGGAAAAACTTATAAAAATCTTATGATTTCTGTTAAACCTTTAAATGATAAATTAATTAACAGATCAATAAAAATAATTTCTATAATTACTAATTTAAATACAAAACAATCAGAAGCATTGTTTTATAAATCAGGTAAAAATATAAAAATTGCTGTTGTTTCATATTTGCAAAACATATCATTTATTGAAGCTCAAAAACTACTCAAGCAAAACAAAGGATTTTTAAATAGGATTATCTGAATCATGGAAAGTATAAAAGTAATAGGATTAATGACCGGCACATCATGCGACGGGATGGATTTATCTTTAGTAAATTGCAAAAAAAACAATAATTCTATAGATGGAGAAATTATAATTAATCATTATGTACAATACCCTGTTTCACTCACTAAAAAATTATTAAACTTATATACATCAGACCCTTCAGAATTAACCAAAACACATATGGAACTTGGACAATTCTGGTCAGAAAAAATCACTGAATGGGTAAAAGAAAATAATCTTAAATATGATTTAATAGGAATTCATGGGCAAACAATTTTTCATGATGGAGGACAATCTACATTACAAATTGGGGAACCTCTTTATATATCAAAAAGCTTAAAAGTTCCTGTTATTTATAATTTTCGAACAAAAGATATTATCAATAAAGGACAAGGTGCACCTTTA
>VFGQ01000039.1 GCA_009391605.1 SAR202 cluster bacterium | reverse complement strand
CCTTTCAGGGAATTAAACAAAGAAGAAAAAAATGAATTATTTAACATTATGTCCGATATGGATGTTAAAAAGAAAAACTAAAATAATTAAAGATGAGGTAAAAAATGGCAGACGATATTTTTGGAGAAATTTATAAAGAAATGGGTGCAAAACCTATAATTAATGCAATTGGTAGCGTAACTTTGCTAGGTGGATCAACACCAAAACCAGTAGTTAAAGAAGCTATGGACCGTGCAGATGCAGCATATGTTAACCTACCTCATCTCCAGGAAGTAGTAGGTAAAAAAATAGCTGACTACTGTAATGTCCCTTCTGCATATGTAACATCTGGTGCTGGAGCAGCACTAGCTTTAGCAGGAGCAGCTTTTATGGCAGGAAATGACGATGATTTAATACAGCAATTACCCAATACATCTGGTATGAAAGGAGAAATGTTAATCCAAAAATGTCAAAGATATTGGTATGACAGATGTATTGAGGTTTCTGGAGCAAAACTTGTTGAATTTGGTGATGAATTAGGTGCAGTTGAATCTGATTTAGAAAATGCAATAACAGAACAAACTTGTGGAATAACCTGGGTAGCTAATGAACTGTCTCCAGGCACAGTAGTTGGAAATAATATACAAACAAACCCATTAAGCCTAGAGAAAGTTATTGAAATTGCAAAAAAACACGGTATATACGTATTAGTAGATGCTGCCGCTCAAATATATCCATTAGATATTCTAGGAAAATATATAAGAATGGGCGCGGATGCTCAGGTTATTGCTGCAAAATATATGGGAGCATCACAGTCAGTAGGTTTAGCTCTTGGTACTGAAGAAATGATTGGAAAAATTGCTAATCAATCTTTTACTGGATACGAAGGAAGAAGAATCAGAGGTATTGGAAGACCTATGAAAGTTGATAGACAAGAAATTATTGGTGTTACAGTTGCAGTAAACGAATGGGTTACTATGAATCATGAAGAAAGATTGGCTGAGGCAGAACAACAATCTAATGTAATGCTTGCCCCTCTACAGAACATAAAAGGAGTAAAAGCAGAAATCATTAATAATATTATAGGTAATCAACCCTTCGGAGTTAGATTAGAAATAGATGAAAACATTGTTGGTATTTCAGCTGCAGAACTTGTTCAAAAACTTCAAGATTTAGATACTCCTATATGGACAAGAAATGGGCAAAATCATGAAGAAAACATGATTAAATTAGTTCCATGGGCATTAAGTCCAGGACAAGATAAAATTGTTGGTGAAGCTATAGCTAAAGTTTTACAATCTTAAAAATATGGATATTTCGGTACTTGGCTTACCTCAATCTGGGAAATCAACATTCCTAAAATCACTCATAAAATTTAATGAAACTCAAGAATTGCCTGAAATATGTACCTTGAAAATTAATGATGACAGGTTAATTAAAGTGGGTGAACTATTAGGGCATAATAAATTAGCCTATCCAGAAATTACGTTCAAAGAAGTCAATATATTATCAATAAAGAATAAAGCAGCTGAATTAAAAGAAATAGAATCTATTCAAAATTCATACGGGCTTTTATTGGTTATTAAATGCTTTGAAAACAATGACAGTAATCAAATTCTTAAAGATATAGATGAAATAATTACTGAATTAATTTTTTCAGACACGGTTATCATAGAAAATATAATCAAAAGAAGAATAAGTAATACTAAAGGAAAAACAAAACAAGAATTAGAAAATACTAATAGTGAAATCGAACTATTAGAAAATCTTAAATTGCACCTTGAAAAAGGGGAACCATTAAACTCATACAATTTGCCTAAAACAGAACTTAAAAAATTAGGAGGATATAATCTAATCACTCTGAAACCTATATTTATATTACTAAATTATGATGAAGATAAAAGTTCCATTGAAACTAATGACAATATATCTAAAATAAAAAATAAATACTTCTATCCTTCTAAGCTGGAAATGGAGCTTTCAGAATTACCTGAAAATGAATCCGCAGAATTCAGAACAAGTTTAAATATAAAACCAAGACAAGATTATTTGGTTTTAAAATCCTTATTTGAAGCCATGGGGAAAATACTTTTCATAACTGCTGGTGATCAAGAAATAAAAGGATGGGAAATCAATAAAGGTGACAATTCTTTAATAGCAGCTTCAAAGATTCATTCAGATATATCTAAAGGTTTTATAAGAGCAGAAGTTATAGAATATAATACTTTTATTGAATTAGGTTCATGGAATAGTTGTAAAAAAGAAGGAAAAGTTAAAGGCAATGGAAAGGAATATATAGTAAACGACGGAGATATAATAAATTTTTTACACAGTTAGATAACAAACAACTACAAAAACTTAAAATATGTTGAAAAAGCAAAAGAATATAAACAAATATATACACGATTTAAATGAGTTTGCCCCTGGAATAATTCTTGGAATAATAGTGGCCATATTATCACACTTTGGTGCTAAATATTTAAATCAAATTATAGGTTACAAGTCACTAATCAGCTCTATCTTGTTAGGGATTGTAATCGGTATTTTAATAAAAAATATATTTGGTGTTAAAGATTTCTTTAACAAAGGTTTGGATTTCAATGTAAAAAGAATTCTCCGAATTGGTATAGTTATTTTAGGAATAAGATTAAGTATATTTGAGATTTTTTCTCTTGGAGTTTCAAGTTTACCAATCATAGTATTATGTATATTGTCCGGTTTGTTAGCTGGTTATCTTTTAACCAAATTACTTTCATTACCTAATAAGTTAGGTGTTTTAATAGCTGTAGGTACGAGTATATGTGGAGCTTCAGCTATTGTGGCAACAGCTCCGGGAATTCAAGCTAAAAAAGAAGAAATAGCATATTCCATAACAGTCATAACAATATTTGGAATAATCGCTATGCTTTTTTATCCCTTTTTATCCAATTTTTTAGAACTGAATGAAAAATCTGCTGGATTATTTCTTGGAACTTCCATACATGAAACTGCTCAAGTAACAGGGGCAGGATTTATATATGATGAAACATTCGGTACTGTAAATGTGGGGAAAAATGCTGTAACTGTAAAACTTGTCAGGAACCTTAGTATGATTATTGTGATCCCTTTGATGACAATTCTTTACCAAAAGGAATCTTCTTCTCAGAAAAATTATATTAATATCAAGCAAATTTCAAAACTGATACCTTTGTTTATAATAGGATTCTTTTTTATGAGTGTTTTAAGAACATCAGGAGATTTCATTGTTAATAATTCAACTATTATCACTGATAATAATTGGCAATCTTTCACAAAGCAATTAACTACAATTTCAAAATTCATGCTGGTTGTTGCTATGTCATCAGTAGGTTTGACAACCGATATAAAATCAATAAAAAGCCTTGGACTCAAGCCTTTCTTGGTGGGAATAATAGTAGCATCTATAGTAGGTATATGTAGCTTGTTGAGTATAATAATTATTAATTAAATCATTGAAAATGAATAAAGAAAATAAAAGTAAAATTAAAAATAATGAAACTTTCGAAAAGTTTAATCAGAAAAACGATATATTTAACAGATCATTATGGGATAAAAGTGTAAGAAGTAAAAAAACTGAAAAATTTTATAATGATTATACAAAACCACCCGAATCAGAAAACAGACCAGAAGGATATAAACATAAGGATTATGCATTTAGAAATGCTACATGGTTTATGTCTGATACATTTTCCAATATACATAAAAATAATGGCAGGGCTGAAGGATTTACAGATGAATTTAATGTCCAAAAACCTGGTACTAAATCTAAATATATTTTTAAATCTAACAAAGACCTTACAGATGAAATTAAAATCATAGCAAAAAAATTAGGTGCAGAGTTAGTTGGAATAACAAAAAGTAATCCTAAATGGATATATTCTTATAAATATAGAAGAGCTACAAATGAGGTAAAATCCAATAAAATTGATAGTTCTTTAAATAGGGTTATTGTCATTGCTAACCAAATGGATAAAAACCTTATAGATACTGCGCCATCAGCATTGAGTGGTTCTGCAACAGGATTAGGTTATTCAAACGATCTCTCTACTATACTTTCTTTATCACAATATATTATAAATTTGGGTTATAAAGCAGTGCCAAGCCAAAATGATACAGCACTCTCAATCCCCCTTGCTATAGAAGCTGGTCTCGGAGAATATGCAAGAAATGGATTACTTATTACAAAAAAATTTGGGCCAAGAGTCAGAATATCCAAAATATTTACAGATCTTCCACTTGATTGTGATAAACCTATATCATTCGGAGTTAAAAATTATTGTTCTATTTGTAATAAATGTGCTGATTCATGCCCACCTAGGGCTATATCATTTGATAAGCCGTCATTTAAGCAAATAAACAAATCAAATATCAAAGGTATAAAAAAATGGTCAGTGGATGCTGAAAAATGTTTTAAATTCTGGGCTTCTCAGAGCACTGACTGTTCTATATGCATTAGGGTATGCCCATATAACAAAGATTTTGATAAATTAATACATAAGGTTGGAATCAGGTTAGCAAACACTCCTTTTAGATATATACTACTAAAGTTAGATAACTTTTTTGGAAACCGTAAAAAACCATCTGAATGGTGGGCAAATAAATAAAATCAAATGTCCGATACAAAATTAAAAAAATTAAATATGCTTATAGATCAATTCCCCAGATATCAATTAGGTGATTTTCCTACCCCACTATACAGGTGTAAAAATATTGAAAAATCTCTTGGAATAAAACATTTTTACATAAAAAGAGATGATTTAAGCGGATTAGCATTTGGAGGAAACAAAGTCAGACATTTGGAATTTAGAATTGGAGATGTTATTAATAAAGATTGTGATATTTTTATTAACAGCAATGTCAAAGTTTCAAATAATTCAAGAATAAACGCCGCAGCATGTGTTAAAGCTGGAATTAAATATGTGGTGGTAATGGGGAAAGGTCCAAATGAAGAAAAACAGGGAAACTATTTACTTCAAAAACTAATGAATGTAGAAATACATGAATTAGATACGGATGACAATGAAACTATTGAAGATTATTGCCAGGAATTATCTGAAAAATATAAAAAAAATGGTCACAAACCATACTTGAGATCTGAACATGAATTCGCCCAACATTCTGCAGTATTAGGATATATTTCCGGAGCTATAGAATTAAATCAACAGATAAATGAAATTAAAAAAACTAATAATAAAATAAAAATATACCAAGTTGCAGGAAATTCAGTTGTTGGAATGGCTATCACAAACATATATTGTGATTTAAATTGGGAAATTAATGCGATATCTCCTTATCTTGATAATGGGCTACAAAAAAAGGGAATTGAAACAGCAGAAGAAGTATCGAACCTATTAAATATAAATACATCATTATCCAAAACTGATATTAATTACAGCTTTGATTTTGTTGGGGAAGATTATGGGATATTAACTCAGGGAGCTAAAGATGCTATAAAACTTCTTGCAAGGAAAGAATCGATATTTCTCGATCCGATATATAC
Source organism: SAR202 cluster bacterium (assembly GCA_009391605.1). The sequence goes on along the minus strand of VFGQ01000039.1, from coordinate 14,164 downwards.
AGCAAAATGTATGGATGGTTTGCTAAATGATATATATGAAAACAAATTTTCAAATGATGATGTTATAATTTTCATTCACAGTGGTGGTACTCCAAACATTTTTACTTATGTAAACGATTTGATTTTGTGATATATTAACTAAGCAAAATGATAGATAAAGAAAATCATACAAACAATACAAACTCAATAACGACCAAACCATCTTTTTGGGGATGGTTATGGTTTTTAGTTCCATGGATAATTATAGTTATTGTATCTTTGTTTATTGAAGCTATGACATTTTCACCTACATTGCTTATCTTTGCTGCTATCATTGTGGTTCCCAGAATGATATCAACTTACAAAACTAATTACACAATTAGTTCTACCCAAATTAATATTACACAAGGATCACTTTTCGGAGCACAACAATATGAACTGCCATTAACCAAAATAACAAGAGTACAGTCAAAATACGGAATGTTTGGTAAAACACTAAATTACACTACACTACTTTTGGACTCAACTGAGCATGGCATAGTCCCTTTAAATTACGTACCAAACAACTCAGATTTCTTAAAAGAAGTAGAAAAGAGATATGAAGGGTTTACAGACATTCAAACATCAGAGACTATACAAACTACCGATGATTTTGGTTCGATTGCGCATAGAGGCTTTTCATCACAAGCACCAGAAAATACATCCGCAGCATTTGATAAAGCTATTGAAAACGATTTTTTATATATTGAAACTGATGTACAGCTAACTTCAGACAATATACCAGTTATTATTCATGATGAAACAGTGGACAGAACATCAAATGGCAAGGGAAAAATAAGCGAAAAAACATTATCTGATATAAAAAAACTAGATTTTGGTAGTTGGTTTAGTCCAAAGTTTAAAGATCAAAAAATACTTACTTTGTCAGAGTTGTTAAAAAATTATAATAATAAAATTCATTTAGTTTTAGAATTAAAATCAGATCAATCAGATTTACCAAAACAAGTCTCTGCCCTTATTGAAAATGAAAACTGGGATAAAATTGCCGGTAATCCAATGTCCCAAATCCCTGGTTTAACAATCGTTTCATTTCATTTAGAACAATTATTAAGATCTGTTGAATTGATGCCAGTAGTCAGACATGGTTGGTTAGTTGGAGAATTAACTGATACAGATATTGATATTGCAAGTAAATTAGGGATTCAAGGTATCTTCCCATATGCCAAAACTACTTCTGAACACTCTGTAAAATATGCAAAAGAAAAAGGATTGTTTGTTGCAGTTTGGGGAATTCAAAATGCAGAAGAAGTTGTAATGCTTAAAAAGATTGGAGTATCTGCAGTAACAACTGACTGGCCTGATCAAATACAAGAATATTTAAACAATGATCAAAAAGAAGATATTACAGAAGAACCTAAAGCTAAAGCATAAATTAACTTAAGGCCTCTTTTTCACCTTTTTTTACATCGACAAATAACTGCATCCCAATAGTTCCTGCGATTAAAAACAATGAAACACTAAAAATCCCAGTTCTTGCGCCAAGGTATCCGGCTACCAATGCATATAACAAAGGTCCAAAAACAGAAGCACCTCTTGACATAAATCCTAAAAATGAGAAGAATTCTGCACTTTGTTTTACTGGTGTCATAACAGCAAAAATACTTCTTGCAATCGCCTGGCTACCGCCCATAACTATTCCTACCATGCAACCTAAGATAAGCCACTGCAAATTAACACTTAATCCTAATGGTGCCCATATATAACTTCTAATTAATTCTGGCCACCATGAAAATAATCCGGATTTTATAGCATATTCACCAGTGTCTTCAAGTGGTGCAAATCCCATTGCCAAAAATACAATAATTATCCAACCTACCAAAGAAATCATCAAAGATTTTTTAGCAGTATAAATACTTGCGAATCTATTAAATAACAAAGCTCCTGGAGCAGCTATAAATTGTACAATTAGTATAGTAGCCATATTGAAAATCAGATCTACACCTAATGTGTCTGCTCCGTATGCACCGGCGATGCTTAAAACAGTTTGAATTCCATCATTAAAAAACAAATATATTATTAAATATAAAAATAAAGTTTTATATCTTCCAATATTAGATAAAGTAGTTTTGATCTGTTTAAAAGCCATAGCAATAATCTTTAAATCAATACTAATTTGATCTTTTGAATTTATTTTGGGTTCTTTTAGGTTTCTAAAAGTTATTAAAGAAAAACCTCCCCACCATATAGCTACAGATGCTAATGATAATTGAATAAACAATTCTGATGAATCTGTGATAGTTATAATAGCAAGATGAATAGCGAGTAATAAGCCTCCTCCTATATATCCATAAGCAAATCCTTTACTGCTTATTTCATCTAAATATTTCTTGGGAGCAAGATGAGGTAAAAAACTGTTTGCAAATGTCCAGGCACCAGAAAATCCCATAACAGAAATTACAATCATTAATAATAAAAATAACCAGCCTGTACCAGCATAGGGAGTAAAAAACATAAGCAAAGTAGGGATACAACCAAATATTGTAAATACTTTCAGAAAGGAAAGTTTTGTGGGGGTTTTATCAGCTATGACAGCTAAGATTGGATTTAAAAATGCAATAACCAAAATCGATAAAGATATCCCAATACTCCATACATTCGTTCCTGTAAAATCAAATCCATAAAAAGTATATCCTCCACTGCCAAAAACTTCTTTGTATAAATTAACAAAATATACAGGAGCAATTGCTACCATTACACTTGTAGAATGTGCTGAATGAGCCCAATCATAAATATACCAACTTCTAATAGATTTTTTATCGCTATCTGATAAATCTTTTAAATTCATTGCCATAACAGTTATCAATTAAAAAATAATATTGACTTATTCTTATAAAATCCTCATTATAGTCTTCGTGAAATAAAAGGATCGAAATATAAGGAACTAAATGAATCATATATCTAAAATATCGAAAAAGCTAGGCTTAGATAATCAGGAAATTATTTACATAGGAAAGTACAAAGCAAAAATACCGTTTGAATCAATTAAGGAAAAACCAGGGAATGGAAAATTAATCGTTGTTACAGGCATCACCCCAACTAAAGCAGGAGAAGGTAAAACAACAACAGCTATTGGATTAACACAAGGTTTAAATAAATTGGGTAAATCAGCAGTTGCGAGTTTAAGAGAACCTTCTTTGGGTCCGGTTTTTGGGATTAAAGGTGGCGGAACAGGAGGTGGAAAATCAAAAGTTATACCTGAGGATGAAATTAATATACATTTTACAGGAGATGCACATGCAATAGGATCTGCACATAACCTGCTTGCCGCATTAGTAGATAATGCAATTCAAAGAAACCAAATTAGTAATATGGATTCATCCGGAATAACTTGGAATAGAGTTACGGATGTCCTGGACAGAGGATTAAGAAATATTGTTATTGGAATGGGAGGGAAAAACAATGCACCTCTCAGAGAAACAAGCTTCGATATTGTAACTGCATCTGAAATAATGGCTATTATGGCACTTTCAAAAAATCTCGATGATTTAAGAAGTAGACTTTTAAACATTGTTATTGGATATGATAATTCACAAAAACCGATTTATGTAAAAGATTTTGATTTTGTTGGGTCATTACTCTCCATTCTAAGATATGCTCTAATGCCTAACATTGTTCAAACTACCGAAGGTAATCCTGCTATTATTCATACAGGCCCATTTGGGAATATTGCACATGGATGTAGCTCAGTAATAGGTGATACATTTGCAACACAAGTGTCAGACTATGTTTTATCTGAAGCGGGATTTGGAGCTGATTTAGGATTTGAAAAATTTATGCATATTAAATCAAGAACTTCAGATTTAAAACCTCAGGGAGCTGTAATAGTGGGAACAATCAGAGCGATTAAATCTCATGGAGGGGTTAAATTTACTGATTTAAGTAATCCTAACTCAGAAGCAATAAATATTGGCATAGATAACCTTATTCACCATATAAACAATATTTCTAAATTTGGACTTAAACCTGTAGTTGCTCTTAATATCTTTCCTGATGACAAACCTGAAGAAATAAAACTTGTAAAATCTTTACTTTCAAACACCAAAGCATTTGCTGTAGTTGAATCTGATAGTTATTCAAAAGGTGGAGAAGGCAACTTAGAATTGGGAGAAGCTGTAATAGAATCAAGTAAAAACAAAATATCACCTAAATATATTTACGAACTTGAAGATACAATAAAAGAAAAAGTCCACAAATTAGCAACTAGTATTTATAATGCTAAGGATGTTAAATGGGCGCCAATTGCTTCCAGGAAAGTTAAAACTTTTGAATCAAATGGCTGGGGAAATATGCCAATTTGTATGGCAAAAACTCCTCTTTCTATTTCTCATAAACCAAGATTAAAAGCACTTCCAAAAAATTACACATTTGAAATAACAGATGTCAGAGCATCAGTTGGGGCAGGATTCATATATCCTATAGCAGGATCCATTATGACAATGCCAGGGTTACCTGGTAACCCACGAAGTTTAGATATTGATTCTAAAGGAAATATAAAAGGAGAATTGACTGCTTAAGCTGCTTTCTCTTTTTTACTAAATCGAATAAATTCCCAAAAGGAACGCCTTGGTTTTGGCAAAGCTAACGTTTGTTGTCTGACAATAGATATTAATTCGCCAAGTTGATATTCTTTATTTTTTATTTCATTTTTAAGATCAGTGTTTTCTTGAATCAAAGATTCTGAATCTTTATTATTATATTGAGATTTATAATAATTTAATGCAGATGGTTTGATTTCTATATATTTACGCTTACCAATTATTTTTGATTTTAATTTTGTACCATCTTTACCTTTATCCATTAAATCTTCGACAAATTTAATTGGCATCCCTAAAACGTCTGATGTTTCTTTTACAGTTAATAAAGCCATTCGTTAATATTCCCTGAAATTGGTAAAATTTAATAAAATTTAACATATCATATGTAATGAAAATATTAATTAAAGGGTCAATATTTTTTAATTTTATATATTTTTACTTATCCAAAACCCAATAAAAGCAAAAAGTAAACACAAGCTAAAACTTAGGCTTATATTCATTCCAGCTCTAATATAATTGCCTTCATTAATTAAAATCAAAGTTGTATAACTAAAAGTTGAAAAAGTAGTATATGAACCTAATAATCCTATTGGGAAAAAATATTTCAGACTATCATTTACAACATATTTTTCAGATATATATCCATAAAATAAAGCAATTAAAAATGAACCTGTAATATTCACAATCAATGTACCTGTCATTTCATGGGAATACTTATTTATGTAAACGCCAATTAAATAACGTAAATTAGCTCCTATGAACCCGCCTAATCCGATAAATAAAATAGTATTAATAATATTCATTGTTTTAACACTATTCTTTAGTTTTATTTAATTCTGGGTATAACTCAAATAATAAAGTAGTCAGATATTGTTGGTTTAAAATTTCTTCGTCAGAATTTTTATCCTCGGTATTTGTATCAACTACAAATCCTAGTAAAGACTTATCTAAAACTTTATCCTTATCATCATTCATAAAACCTCCTTATGAAATAAGAAATAATTTAAGTAAAATTAATGTCAACGGAATTTTTTGCAAATCATAAATTGCTTTTTTTTGTTTTGTATCTAAGTCAGGCAATCTGGATTCTATTTCTAAAAGTAATCCATATTTACTGTTAAGAAAGTGATTGATTTGTTCATCAGCCCCCAAAATATTCAAATCAGAAATAAAATAATTTGATTGGTTTATATCTGAAGAAGATTGACTCAAAATATCAGATTCAAATTCTGTCAATTTAATTTTTGAAATATCAAATAATGTTATTAATTGAAATCTGAGTTCAGTAATTAAAGGATTGATGCGTCTTCTGAATTTTTTTCTATCTTTATTTATAAATGGTTTTTCTTTTTTTATCAGAGAATTAATTTCTTCAAATTGTTCTACACCAGTAATCTCAGATAAATAATTAAAACCACTAATAGCAGCTAACCATGGTTCAGTTATTTGACCATATTCAACAATTGATTTATTCATATCATTCACGAAAGAAATGCTTGTAAATTTATTGTTTTTCACTGCCAATGAAATAAAAAATAATATTTGTGGAATATAAGCATCTTTAAAGAAATTTTTTAAATGAGATAAATTTAACTGATGCTCAGGGACGACGTTTTGAGGTTTAGTTGTTATTGGATTTACATTCGATAACCATCGTCTTACAGTACGCTCACCACATCCAAGTTTTATAGCTATTTCTTTTTGCGTATACCCTTGTTCATATAAACTTAAAGCTTCAGAAATAATACTTACGTCGTACATTTGGCCTATTTATAGTATTAATATGGCCTATTTAAGCATATAAATTTACACAAGTCAATACATTAAAATTCAAAAGTGCGTGAAGAAAGATAAGGAGAGTAATTTAAATAATTAGGTTGTAAAGTTAATGAAGAGGTAATAGGTCATATATTAAAAATTATGACATATAAATAGGCAATTAATATTTGCACTAAGGCCAATTATGCCTTTTTATTTCCATGTCTGTAATTTCTTGTTGAATTATATTTGATCTTTTCTTCTAAGGCATAATCTAAATCTAGTTCGTATTTTCCGGCCATATCAAATATTCTGATTAACACATCTGCAAGTTCTACGGTAAAACCCAAAGGTTTGTTATCTTTAAATCTTACATTTAAATTTTCTTCATCTCTATATTCCTCCAGAGCTTCACTAAGTTCGCTATGCATTAAAGCTATCAATTCAGGAATACCTCTATCTTCATCCCACCATCCTTTAGATTTGGCAATTTCATGTGATTTTATTATTAATTCTTTAATTTCCATTTTATATCCTTAATTTACAGTACGTAATTCTTTTTGTGTAATAAGTACTAAGGCACTAGCAATTACAAGTAAAATTGATAAAATACCTATAGTACTTTGAGCACCAATAATATCAGCTACAATTCCGGCAGGCAAAGCTCCTAGCGGGATCAATCCCCAGTTAAGCATATAAATACTCATAATTCTTCCTCTAAGATCCGGCCTAGTTTTTTCCATCATAATACTCATAGATAAAGTACGCCTAATTGAATCCGAGGCGCCCATAAAAACCATAACTATCATAGAAATTACATACGAATCTGAAATAGCTAAAGTTAATAAACAACCACCTGTGATGAATCCTCCTATTATCCAAATTAATCCCCGCTTATTTGCATCAATTCCTGCAATTATTATAGAAGCTATAACTGAACCAAATCCCATCAAAGTTGTAAGAAGCCCCATAGCTTCAGGCCCTTTCAAATAAATATCTTTAACAAATATTGGTAACAAAAATCTAAAAGGTTCAGCGAGTAAACTAAATATTAATGATGCTATTAATAATGAGAATAATAATTTTTCATTATATATATATATTAGTCCAATCTTTATTTCTGAAAGAATTTCTTTCTTTTCTGATTGACTATTATCTGGGATGTCATTACTTTGCCTCATTTCGGGTTTAATTATAAAAGTAAAAAAAACACCTATCAAAGCCAGTCCTCCAATAATAGTATAAACATAACCCGGACCTGCTAATCCGTAAATTAATCCTGCTACAGCTGGAGCTATTAAATTTGAAACATTAAATCCAGCAGAATTTAAAGCTATAGCTGAATTTAAATTCTTCCCAGGTACTAATTCAGCGATAAAAGAATGCCTTGAAGGAACCATAAATGCCCATATACCTCCCTGTACAAAAGATACAGTTAAGAGATGTACCCAATTTATATAATCTGAAAAAATTAAAGCAGCTATTATAAAAGCAAGAAAAGATGCGGAAAATTGACCTATCTGTATAATTTTCTGTTTATCTAACCTATCTGATAAAGCTCCACCAAATAAAGACAAAGATAACATTGGAAAAGCAAACGCAACGTTAACGTAGGTTAGTTTAGAAGCAGAGTTAGTCAATTCATAAGCCAAATAACCTCTAGCTGTCATTTGCATCATTGTTGCTACACCCACAGCTACCATACCTATCCATAAATATAGATACCCTCTAAAATATAAAGGTGTAATAGTTTTAGACATAAAATTGAACATTTAAAAACTCTAAACTATAAATTGAAAATATAGAACTATATTTGAAGCAATAATTAGCAAATATTTATGTAAAACAATATAATTAAAACAATAATAATACAGCAATCATAATGAACAAAGATTCTATGACATTTTTACCTCAGACAGAAATTGCAGTTATTTTTGATTTTGATATAACTTTAACACCAAAATACATGCAATCTCTTATATTTGATAAATATAAAATCAATGAAAAAACTTTCTGGATTGAAACTGAAAAGCTAAAATTACAAGGTTATGATAACGAACATGCTTATATAAAAAATTTATTAAACTATATTGAATCAGGGAAAATTCCAAAACTATCAAATAAAGACCTAAAATATCTAGGTAAAAACCTGGAATTCCATAATGGATTCCCAAATATTATGGATGATTTAAAAGCCATGATAAAAAGTAAATCCACAAAAGATTCTCATCTAAATCCCGAAATTGCTTTTTATGTTATAAGCTCGGGTTTTGAAGAAATGATTGCAGGATCTTCAGTATTTAATAAATTGAAAAAATTATGGGGATGCACTTTTGCAGAAAACAAACAAGGGAATATCAGTTTCCCTAAAGAAACTATATCTTATACTACTAAAACACAAAAACTCTTTTTAATAAACAAAGGATTACTTGATAATAAAGATAGTTTAAAAGTAAATGATTATATGCCACAAAACATCAGACCTGTCCCGTTTAATAATATGATTTATGTTGGAGACGGCCCCACTGATGTCCCGTGTTTTTCTTTAGTAATGCAAAATGGTGGAAAAACCATTGCAGTATATGAATCCAAAGATACTAAAGCATTTAACGAATGCTACAGATTAGTAGTAGAATCTAAAAGAGCAGATGTGATGTGTCCTGCAGATTATTCAAAAGGAAGTCAGTTATATTTAGCACTTTTTAAAATGGTAGAGAATATATCAGATAAAATCACAAAAAGTTTAAATGACATTAAAAACCAGGGAGCAATTCAGAGCCCGAAACATATAAATTAATTACATTTATTGTTTTCACATTGCGCAACTTTGAGTGATCCACGACTTGAATCATAATAAGATATAAATATCCTGCCATTTGAATCACTTATCATCGATGCATATGTTCCTATACTTCCAATTTTATCAATATTTATTATTTCTTTATCTTTGCAAAAATCATCATCACAATAAACTATTCCAAAATTCTGAGTATTCATATCATAAAAACTTATCAATGCATTACCTGAATTATTTACTATTAATGAATTCCAGCTATAAAAAAGACCTGGCAATATTTTAGCCTCAATTAATTTAATAATAGTTTTGTTTTCTTTACAGTTACTATCTTTACAAATCGCCAATTTTAAATAATTAAGATTAAAATCATAATAACTTATATACAAAGTATTTGACGTATCTTGAAATATAGAAATGTCGCCGCCTCTTTTTGCAACGTTATCAATAATTGATGATTCATAATTCTCACAATACAGATCTAGGCATTGAATTAATTTTACCTGCATATTTGTTCTGTCTTGATAGACCACAATAGGCATATCTGTATTGTTGTCCAAACTAAGATCTACGTATTCGCCTACCATGCCTTCTGTATCAACCTCTTTAATAACAGACATATTACAGTCAGCATCTTCACAAACAGCTAATTTTAAATTATTCAAATTATTATCAAAATATCCAATTACAGGATATCCTTGTTTTGTTAAATCTATTGAATTATATTCACCAACATATCCAGCCTTACCTGTCCCTTTATCGATAACATTAATCTGTGCCCTGCCACATTTATAATCAAGACATCTTATAACTCTTAAATCACCATTTTTTCTATCTAAATAACTAATATAAACTTTGCCACTTTTGGAAACAACAAGATCAGTAAAATACCCAAAATCACCTGCCCAATCTAATAAATGGATTTTCGCTGAAGAGCAATCCAAATTTTCACAATATGCTAATTTCAAATCTCCTGCATTCAAATGATGATAACTTACAATTGGGAATCCTTCCTTACTTAACCCAATTGAATTTGCATAACCTACCAAACCATCATTATCTAATTCAGAAATAAATACATTTTTATTCTTAGAATAATTTTCACTAGATACATCGCCTTCTATCCCTTGATATTTGTTATCACTGGTAATTATAGTTTCGAGTTCTCCTACAATTCCTTTATCTCCAAATTCACCCTTGTCTGGGGCTAGTTTTCCACCTTCAGAAAGAAATTTTACATTAACATTGAAAATAATCACTAAAACTATTGTAATAGCTAAGACCCAATATATAAAAAATTGGCTTTTAAAGATTTTATTATAAACAAAAGTTAAAAAAGGTTTCAGTTTCTGCATTTATGAATATAGAATGAATTGCGGATTATATTATATCAGAATTATTGATTAAATTTACTATGCCAATATTCAAATTATTAAAAATAAGAAATTTCAAAATTTACCTTGGTGCAAATAGTATAAATGAAATTGGATTCATGTGCAGACTCACTGCCATAGGGTGGTTATCATATGAACTTACTGATTCTCCTTTATTTGTAGGCACTTTAGCTGCAGCAACTGGAGTCTCTATGTCACTGCTGTCTTTCTTTGGAGGAATATTAGCAGACAGATATTCAAAACCAAAAATAATAATAATCAGCAAATTCATGGAAAGTTTAATAATTCTTTTGATCGGGGTACTCATTCAAATCAATAAAATTGATGAACTAACTTTAATTATTTTAATGTTCCTAAATGGAATCTTAGCTGCTATTTATGTACCCAGTAGAATAGGTTTTGTAAAAGAACTTTCGGGCACTAAATTATTGTTACCAGCAACTGCTCTAGATTTTGGAGTAATGACCTTTGTAGGTACATTTGCACCAGCTTTAGCAGGATTATTAATAGATAAAATATCTTTATCTTTTACGTTATATTTTTCTTTTGTAGCTTATCTTTTACATAATTTATTAATGTTACCGCTCATAAATAAAGGGCAAAAATATGATCAATCAAAAGATCTTCAAATCATTAAATCAATAAAATATATATTTAATTTAAATATCATAAAATACCTTTTTATTATAATGCTTTCAATTGCGATTTTAATCTTTGGATTAGAAACACTTTCTCCGGTAATAGCTAAAGATATTTTCAATACAGGACCAACAGGATTCGGCATTCTATTATCTTCGGCTGGCTTCGGTATGGCTATAGCAAGTTTTACTGTCGCTAGCTTAAAAAGCATTAATATAAGCAAATTATTAACTGTTAGTATTGCAGGTGGTGCGATAACTTTAATACTTTTTGCATTTTCTCCAAACTTTATTGTTGGAATAATATTATTTGCTATATTATTCTCACTTGCAGCTGCATCTGAATCAGCAATAACAACTCTAATTCAAACTTCTGTCCCGGATAATATGAGAGGTAAAGTAATATCCATACAAACTTTTACTTGGGGAATATCATCATTAACAGGGGTATTATCCGGATATCTATCTCAGCAATTTGGGATCATTTTATTTATATTTATATCAGGAATAATCTTGCTTACCATAACACCGATTACCAGATTAATAGCAAAAGAAACTAAATAATGCCATAATTAAAAATATCGAATTTTATAAAGGATTTAATATGCACGAACTTATAAAAAACTCTGCCACAGAAATTAGAAATAAACTAATCAATAAAGAAGTAAAGCCAACAGAATTAGTGGAAATAAGCCTCGAAAGAATTAAAGAAGTTGATCCCATAATTAATGCGATGCCAACAGTATGTCCTGAAAGAGCTATGTCGCATGCAAAAGAAATAGAATCAAAAACTGAATCGGAAAAACCATATCTACAAGGAATTCCTTTATCTATTAAAGATCTTGTTGAAGTTGAAGGAGTCAGAACTACATGGGGATCTCCTCTTTTCAAAGATCATATACCTACAAAATCAGATATTTTAGTACAAAGATTAGAAAAAAACGGCGGAATAGTTGTGGGGAAATCAAATACCCCAGAATTTGGAGCAGGAGCAAATACTTTTAATGATGTATTTGGAGCATCATTAAGCCCATGGAACACTAAAAAAACTGTGGGAGGATCATCTGGTGGGGCAGCTTCATCTTTAGTCAGCGGAGAAGTGTGGCTGGCTTCAGGAAGTGATACTGGTGGAAGTTTAAGAATACCTGGTAGCTTTTGCTCAGTTGTTGGATTCAGGCCATCTCCAGGTACTGTTCCAACTGGGCCAGGTAATTCTCCTTTTGATTCAATATCAGTTTCTGGTCCAATGGCTAGGAATATTGAAGACACAGCACTAATGTTAAATGCTATGACTGGATACTATGAATTTGATCCTTACAGTAAAAAACAAACTCCTGATTATTTAAATGCTGTAAAAGAATCTAAAATACCAAAAAAAGTTGCATATTCTTTTGATTTGGGAGGAGAACCTTTAGACCCACGTGTAAGAGCCAGCATGGAAAAGTCATTAAAAGTTTTTGAATCAATGGGATCAGAATTAATAGAAGACTGTATTGATTTAAGCGATGCTCATCATATAATAAGAGTTTTGAGATCATTAAAATTTGCAGCACAAGCTGAAAGATTGAAAAATCACAGGGCAAACCTTAAACCCGAAATTATCTGGAACATAGAAACAGGATTAAAATTAACTGGCGCTGAAGTTGCTGAAGCTGAATTATTAAGAGCTAAACTTTTTAACAATACTGCCGAATTTTTTAATAAATACGATCTACTAGTTTGCCCAACAGTGATGGTTCCTCCATTTGATGTTGAGATCAGATATATGGAAGAAGTTGAAGGAGTTAAAATGGCTGATTATATAAATTGGCTATATTACACACATTCAATAACATTAACTTCTTCTCCTTGCGTATCTTTGCCAGCTTCATTTACTGATGATGGATTACCAATAGGTATACAACTTATTACAGAATGTAATAATGAATACGACCTACTTTCATATAGTCAATCATTTGAAAAAAATAATACTAATGCTATAAAAACACCTATAGATCCTAAAAGTTAATTAATCTCTGTATAGCGGTCTTGTTAAGCAAGTAGGGCCACCGGACCCCTTATAGCATATTTCACTTGCCTGAAATTCTATTACTTCAATTCCATTATCTTCTATAATTTTAGTAGTTCTATCATTGCCATTTGTAATCAAGCACTTGGTTGTTGATAAAGGCAAAACATTACAACCCAAGGTATCATAATCTTCATCAGCAATAGATATTGTTTTGATTGCTATTTTATTTAAAAATTTCAGGAAACCAACTGGTAATAACTTTTCATAAATCAAAAACAAATCTTCTTTTAAGGGACTTATTAAAGACATTAAATGTAAAACATCAACCGGACCATTCCAATGAGGTAAATCTACACAAATAAGTTCAACTGAGATTGTAGATAAAATTTTTCTTAATTGATTTATACCTTCATTGTTTGTTCTATAAGTTAAACCAACAGCTACAGTTTTATCGTTAATCCAAATAGCATCTCCACCTTCGAGAGTACCTCCATTATCAATTTCACCAAATATAGGAATACCCATTTCATCTAAACAACTTTTCATCATTATTGTTTCAGGTTTTCGTTGTTTTTTGCCCATATTTCCTATCACTGCACCATTGGGAGTCATAAACATCGGGTCATGAGTATAAATAGAATCCAAAGATGTTTTCTCATCTTCAGGTATAAATAAAACCTCAACATGATTATCATTTAATATATCAACAAATTTTCCATATTGAATTATTGACTTTTTGTAATCTGGTTTTTCAATAAAATTTAAATTTTGCCATTGTAAGTCAATTGTTTTCTGAGATTTGAAAGCTGCTTTAGGATCCTTAAGTAAAACAGTTTTCAATGTAGACACATTTGAATTTAATCCATATTTTATATTACCCATTATTTCACTGTTCATTTTAAAGATTTAAATTATATAACTTAAATTATTTTATCTTTTATCAATTGATCTACTTCTTTCTTATCGAAACCGATATTTTCAAGAATTTCATAATT
>VFGQ01000029.1 GCA_009391605.1 SAR202 cluster bacterium | reverse complement strand
ATTGTTTTGAATTTTCATAATATTTTATATATTTTGGATTTATTTCCAACTCTTTCAATTTAACTGAATCTTTTTTCCCAATCCATATTTCAATTTCTTTATCTAATAAACTTATAATATCTTTAAGCCCGTCAATATGATCATAATGGTTATGAGTTATAAATATTGCATTGATGTTCCATTCATGATTTTTTATTAGAAATTTTTTTATATTACAAATATCAGATGGAGCGTCAATTAATATTGCGTTTTTGGTTTTTATTGATCCTATCAACCAAATATTGTTATATAAAGGATTTACGATATTTTTAGTAAAAAATAAATCATTTTGCTCAAAGGTTTGTTTATTCATTTGATTTTATTCAATAAGAGTAATTGAATTATGATATTACTAGTTTCCTAGATAGTAAACAATGCCTATTTAAAAAGACTATTATTAACTGTTTTATTTAAACAATAGAATTATTCAATCTCATCAGCACTGACGAGATTTAAATTTTTTATATTTTGATTTATTGATGTTTGATGAATATCTGAATTTAAATATTCTGGAAATGATATTATTTGCATTGCCTCTTTTGATTTAGATTTTTCTTTAATGTTGATATTTATTGAATTTTCAGACACACTTAACACTGTGCAAGAATATTCATTTCCAAGATTGATTAGATTAGAAATTCTTTTTGTAATATTGTTCTCAATTATGAGTATTTTGCTATCATCTTTGTATATTCCTATTGTAGTTTTTTCTTTTTTAACAGTTAATCTTGTCCCAGTATCTATACCTTGGTTTAAAATTTTTTTTGAATTTGTTATATTACACTTTAGATTTATAGATTTCCCAGTCTCATTTACTAAATTCGATGTATCAATTTTATCAACGCTTTTTTTCTTTTTTGATAGATTTAATTGCAATTTATTAATGTTTTTTTGAGCGATCATATTATTAGGTGAAATTTTTAATACATATTGAAAACATTTAGTAGCATTTTCTTTGTCTAATAACTTCATATAAGAAATCCCAAGCCTATTTAGGGTTTCGATATTATTTTTTGTAATATTTAAAATTGCTAAATTTAATTTTTTTGCTTTTTCCCAATTATTGTTAGTAGCCTCTCTGATAGCTGATTTTATGAGAGAGTTAACATCAGGTTTAGCTATTACTTCCATAAAGTTTAAGTTCCATACATTTATAAAATCGATAGGATTCTATTTGTTAACATGATCATTTTGCAATACATATTTGGTGTTTTAATTGAAATTATTGAAATAATTCAAATACATCGTGTACTTTATTCACTGCTTTATTTATATCTTTTTCATTAATTAAGCAGGTAATTCTTATATCTGATGTTGTTATCATTTCTATATTTACCTTAGATTCAAATAAAGCTTCAAAAAATTTAGCAGCATAACCAGGTGAATTTTGGATTCCTGTTCCAATAATACTGATTTTAGCGTAATTACTTCCCGAGGTTATATTTTCATAATTTATATTTTTAATTGATTTATTTTGTACTATGTTCAAAGCATGAGTAAGATCTTCATTTTTTACTGTGAATGTTAAATCTGTTTTATGATTTTTACTTATATTTTGGACTATAACATCTACATTTATTCCTGCTTCGCTTAACGGTTTAAATACTTTTGCTGCTATACCAGGTTTGTCAGGAACATTATGTAATGTAATTTTTGATATATTTCCTTCGGAAGTGACTCCAGTAACTTTATTTCTGTTTTCAGTTATTTTGTTCAAAATTATACCTCTTTTTTGTAAATCATTTAATTTTTCTATGTTGGAAATTATAGTGCCAGGACCATTTTCAAAAGAAGATTTTATAATAATTGGCATATTGTAATGTAACCCCAATTCAATTGATCTTGGATGCATTTTAGCACCATAATTTGCTAGTTCTAACATATCTTCATAAGATAAATAATCAATTTTTTTTGCATTTTTAACAATTTTAGGATCTGCTGTGAATATACCTTCTACATCAGTATAAACTTCACAAATATCAGCTTTCAAACTAGCTGCTAATGCTACAGCAGTTGTATCAGATCCTCCTCTTCCTAAAGTTGTTATTTCAAAATTTTCATTGTATCCTTGGAAACCGGCTATTACTACGACTCGCCCATTATTTATTTCATTATTTATTCTTTTGTTATCAATAGAAACTATTTGAGCTTCTCCAAAAGTTGAGTTTGTATCAATTCCTGCTTGGAATCCAGTTAAGGAAATTGCTTTTAATCCAAGTTCTTGTAGTGCTATAGACATTAAAGCACTTGAAACTATTTCCCCAGAAGACATCAATAAATCTAATTCTCGGGTATCTGGATGAGTTGATAACATTTTTGCTTTTTTCAAGAGTTCATCTGTAGATTTTCCCATTGCAGATACTACTAAAACAATTTTTTTTCCTTCATTTATAGATTTTTTTGTTGTTTCGGCTATGTTTTTAATTTTAGCTATTGAATTTAGAGATGTCCCACCATATTTTCTTACTATTATTTCCATAATCTAATTTTTTATATATGCTCCCTTATTTGTAAAAGAAGTTATTAAAAGTTTAGCTTCGATATTTTGTTTATCACAATAATCGGCTACTTCATAGAAAAAGCTCATAGGATTTTTAGTTGTAATCCCAGCTATTGTTGGACCTGAGCCACATAAAAACGAACCTAATCCTCCAATTTCAGGGATCTTGTTTAATAATTTTAATAATTTTGGATAAGTTTTTAATCTAATGTTTTGGTGAAATACATCATCAAATGCAATTTTGATTGTATCTGTATTTGGTGATTTCAAACTATTTGTTAATAAAGATAATCTACTCATATTATGAATGAATTTTTGGACTGAAATAGTTTTTGGTAAATTTATTCTAGATTCATTAGTGTTGGTTTTATTATTAGGAATTATTATTATTAATTTTATATTTGGATCATATTCAATATTTGAAATTATGACCTCTGATTTGTTTTGTATGCATAATTTAATTCCACCATTAATACATGCAGCTAAATTGTCGTAATGATCTTCTAATTCTTTTGCTATTGTTAAAAGTTTTATTTTACTGAACCCTTGACCATGATTTTTATTAATATAATAATTTGCGGCTAATAATCCTGCAGATATAGCAGACGAACTACTTCCCAGGCCACTTTCAAGGTTGATATTATTTGTTATTTTAATATTTATTTTTGGAATATTAATTTTTAATAATTTGAATGGTATTGAAAATGCCTTGTAAACCAGATTTGATTTATTTACTGACAGAATATTTTCTCCTTCTCCTTTTATTTCAATTTTAAATTCAATAGTTTTATTATTTTTGGGATGAAATATAAATTCAAATTCATTCCATAAATCTATTGCTCCACCTATACAATCGAATCCAGGCCCCATATTTGCAATTGTTGCAGGGCTATATATTTTTATGTAATTTAAAGTTGGCATTATATATAAGAATAAATACAAGAATCAGATTTTAACACCTGCATAATTTATTAACCATAATACTTAGGGTATATTTTAGTTAAATTGAATGAAAATTATTATAAAAGCTACAAATAATTATTGACACTGTAACTGTTATTATGTAGTGTATTTGTTTGGCAGATGAATATATCGCTCTCTACACATCAAATATCATACAATTCTATAAAGGATTTAGGAATATTTTTTCTAAATCTTTATATCGTTTTATTTATTTTTATATATAATCCCATATTTTAATTTACTTGGATTTTAATTTTCAGGAGTTTTTTTTATGAAGATAAGATTGAATGGAAAATCAAATTTCGATGGACAAGATTTAATACCAAATTTAATTCAAGTACAATTAGATTCTTTTGAATGGTTTAAAACTAAAGGAATAAAAGACATACTAGATGATGTTTCTCCTATAGAAGATGCTAGATTTGAATTGAAATTTATTGATCATAAATTTAAAGAACCTGAAAACGCCGAGCAAGAGTGTAGAAAAAGAGAAATAACGTATGATGCTGCATTGTGGTTTACGGCATTATTGAAAATTAAGGAAACAAAAGAAGAAAAAGAACAGGAAATTTTTGTAGGGAAATTACCTATAATGACATCAAATGGTACTTTTATTATAAATGGTGCAGAAAGAGTTGTTGTTAGTCAATTAGTACGATCGCCAGGAGTTTACTTTAGCGCAACTAACGAACCTATTTCAGGTAGACCTTTAGCTAACGCAAAATTAATTCCCTCAAGAGGCTCCTGGGTAGAATTTGAAACTAGTACAAAGAATATTTTATCTGTAAAAATTGATAGAAAACGAAGAATTCCTATTAGCATTTTTCTTAGGGCTTTGGGTTATGAAGATGATGAAATACTTAATATATTTGCAGATGTAGATTCACCTATTGATGGTTTTATAAAAACAACTCTTGATAATGATAATGATGATGTTAAAACAAGAAAAGAATCTCTTATAGAATTTTATAAACGTATTAGACCAGGTGAACCTCCAAATGAAAAAAATGCAGAGGAACTGATAGAAACTACTTTTTTTAATGAAAGAAGATATGATCTTGGTAATGTAGGTAGATATAAATTAAATAATAGATTAGGGAGAAAAAATATTGATATCAAAACCTTGGATAGAGATGATTTTATTCTTATTATTAAAAAACTAATTCTAATAAATAATAGTTTAGAGAATAAAGATGATATAGATCATTTGGGGAATAGAAGAGTTA
>VFGQ01000122.1 GCA_009391605.1 SAR202 cluster bacterium | reverse complement strand
TTGGTGAATCTTCAGTAGCACTTTCAATAACATCAGGATAAAGCGTACCTTGAGCAAGAAATTTTATATCATCAAATCTTTTTGTAAAACTTTCGAATACTGATATAAAAGTATTTCCTATGATTTTTCTTTTTTGTTCAGGATCAATAACTGTATTTAAATTTGAAACAAAAGTTTCTGTTGCATCTACGTATTCCACCTTTATTTTTGCATCTTTAAATTTATTAATTACTTCATCAGCTTCATTTTTACGAAGTAAGCCATTATTAACAAACAAACAAATTAAATTTTCATTAATTGCTTTATTAATTAAAGCTGCCGTAACAGATGAATCAACACCACCTGAAATAGCACATAAAACTTTATTATCACCAACTCGAGTAGAAATTTGATCAATTGCTGAATTAATAAAATTATATGAAGTCCATTCTGGTTTGATCTTACAAATCTCATTTACAAAATTAGAAATAATTTGTTTACCATTCTGAGTATGTACGACTTCAGGATGAAATTGAATTCCATAAATATTATTAAATTTAACAGCAGCATATTTACAAGAATCAGTAGAAGCTAAAAGTTCATAAGATTTGGGTATTTCACTAACTGAATCGCCATGGCTCATCCATACATTAAAATTTTGATCGCAATTTTGAAATAATGGTTCTTGATTAGAAATTAAATTTATTTCTGCATTTCCATATTCAGAATTTGAATCTGAGGAAACTTTACCTCCATCATTATAAATAATGGCCTGCAATCCATAACAAATACCCAAAATAGGTACATCGAAATCATATAACCAATCTGGGATTTTTGGTGATGAAGAATCATTAATATCCGAAGGGCCACCTGATAATATAATTCCTTTAATATTTAAGTGATTTAATTCAGATTTCGCAACACTAGGATTAATTATTTCAGAATATACATTACATTCTCTGACTCTTCTAGCAATTAGTTTTGAATATTGAGATCCATAATCTAATATAATTACTGTATTATATGTTTTTTGAGTATCATTTATTACTTTCATTAACAAAGCTTACATTTAAAAATACTCTAAGGTCAATAAAATTATGCAATCCACTTTAAAAAATTCGAAAAATATTGTCTCCAAAATTCTTTCTAATGGGGGAATAGCAATTTTGCCAACAGACACAATTTATTCACTAAGTTGTATTACATCAAATACAAACAGCTTAAAAAAGATTCTGGAAATCAAAGGAAGAGACGCAGCTCAAGGAATGCCTATATTAGTCCCAAGTATAGATTATTTCAATATATATGCACAAAATATAAATAATAAAATTGAAACAATCATTAAAACATTTATGCCCGGACCTCTCACTTTAATCTTAAATAAAAAACCTGAAGTATCTAATCTTATATCTGGCCCTAACAATACAATTGCACTTCGTATACCTGATAATTCTGATTTAATAGATATTATGAACAAAATAAAAAGTGGGATTACAGGAACAAGTGCTAATTTATCAGGAAAAACACACAGCCTAGATAGTTACGAAATAATTAAAGATCTAGGTACAAAAGTAGATATATTTGTTTTTGGGAATTACAAAGTTGAAAATAAAAATCCTTCGACTATTTTAGATGTCACATCTGATAAAATAAAAATCATCAGAGAAGGTGCAGTAAAAAAAGAAGAAATTTACAAAATAAACTTTTAAAAGAGAAATTGACAATTAATTTAAATAATATATCAAAAAAATTATCTGAATCTGTTGCGAAAATAGAACCAGGATTAGCAGAAATGATCTGTTATCAATTATTTGATGACAAAGAAAATACAATCACTGAAAAAAATATTAATACTTACCATCCTGAAATTTCAATAGGATTAAAACTAGCAAATATTCTATCTGAAGAACCTGATGATATTAAATTAGAAATAGGTTTGTGTTCTTTATATTTATTTAAATCAGGTTTATCTATTCATGAAGAGATAGGAGCTGGAACCCCAAACATTAATAACAAAGATACTCTGTGGTGGAAATGGGGACCTGCACAAGCAATTAATGCTGGTGATTGTCTATATAGCATGTCTAGGCTAATGATATTAGAAGAAAACAATTTAAATGATCATACAAAAATAAATTTACTGCAAAAGTTTGATTTATTAAGCAATAATATGTTTAAGGGAAAATTCTTAGAATTAAAAAATTCTGAGGATTATAAAATAAACTTATCTGATGTCAAAAATACAAATTCCTTAAGAGAAATAAGTGTTTTTCAATACGTAGCTGAATTATTTGATAAAACATCAGATAATATGAATTTAATTAACATATTCAAAAACATAGGTGATTTATATGTTTTGAAGAATCATCTTAATGGATTTAACAGACTATCTGATTCTTTAAATATAAATCAAACATTTTCTCAACTTGAAAATGAAATTTTAAATAAAAAGAAAATATTTCCAATTAGTTACTTATTCGATGAATACAAGGATTCATTAGAGCATAAAAAGAAACTTGGAACGATATACATGAAAAGAATGATTGAATTTGAAGATATGAAATACCTTAATGAATTATTCTATTCATCTGAATCAAGTAATACATATGAAATAAAATTAAAAAAATTATCACAAGAAATAATTAATAATTTAAACAAATTAGATAATCAGGCATCTGACTTAAGAAATCATTTAAATGAAATTCAATTATTATGAATAGTTTGAAAAACGTTTTTATTCAAAATTTACACACTATAAATATGGAAAATAAAAAATGTATAGTGCGTGTTGATTTCAATGTACCTTTATCAGATCAAAACAAAATATTAGATGATACAAGAATTAGAGCTGTAAAAAAGACTATTGATTTTTTAATTTCAAAAAAAGCAAAAGTAATACTAATATCACATATGGGAAGACCTAAAGGGAAAAAAGATCAAAATCTTTCTTTAGGAAAAATAATTGATTCTATTGAATCAATACTCAAATATAAAATACATTTGATTGATGTAAATGCAAATAATGAATTAATCCATAATTCAATTTCTAATATAAAATCAAATCAAATCATTATGTTTGAAAATATAAGATTCAATCCTGAAGAAGAAGCTTATTCTGATCAATTCAGCAAATATCTATCTTCTTTTGGAGATATATATATTAACGAAGCTTTTGCAGTATCTCATAGAAACCATTCTTCAATCACAGGAATTCCTAAATTTATTCCAAGTTATATGGGATATATGATGCACAAAGAATATATTTCTATTTCAGATCAAAACTTACAATTAGGTGATAATTCAATATGTATATTTGGAGGGGCAAAAATTTCAGATAAAATACAAATATTAAATAATTTTATTGGAAAAGTTACATTTATAGTTATAGGTGGGGGAATGATTAAAGAATTTGCTAATTATTTAAACTCGACAAAAATACACTCTGAAAAAAATAATATGGTACATAATATTTTAAATAATGATAAAACCAAAATATTAATCCCAGAAGATGTGGTGATCAAAAATCAAAAACAGGAATATATTATTAAAAATTTACATGAAGTTCTAGCTGAAGATAATATAGTGGATATTGGGCCTGAAACAATTGATTTTTATTCAAATTCAATTAAAAATTGCTCTTATATATTATGGAATGGTCCAATGGGAATATTTGAAAATCCTGATTCCAGGGAAGGCACCTCAGCTATTGCAAAAGCTATATCTGAAAACAATAATGCTTATAGTGTGGCAGGAGGAGGATCTACTGTTCAGGCAATTAATCAGTTTATATCAATAAAAGATCTCTCTCATGTTTCTACTGGCGGAGGTGCATTTATGGAATATATAGAGAATGGAACTCTCCCTGGAATAAATGCAATAATACAAAATAGAAACTCATATGAATAATAATATCTACATAGCTAATTTAAAAATGAATGGAAACATTCAATTAATAGATAAATATATAAATTTATTCAAAAATTATAACGGCAATGAATTAATTATTCTTTGCCCTCCATTTACCTTATTGGATTATTCTTCAAACAAAATCAAAACTCAAAAATCTATTTTAACCCTTGGAGCACAAAACATACATCATGAAACTGAAGGTCCTTACACAGGAGAAATATCTGCCAATTTAATCAAATCTTATTCTAAATATTCAATAATCGGACACTCTGAAAGAAGACTCAATGGAGAAACAAACGAAATAATAACAAAAAAAATTATTTCTTGTCTGAAAAATAATATTAAACCAATCTTATGTGTTGGTGAATATAATTACCTAGATAATGCTAATGAAACATTTAAAATTATCGAAGATCAGTTAACCTCACTAAAAAATATAGTTTCAGATTCTAAGCTTTCGTTATTGATTGCATACGAACCAGTATGGGCAATAGGGAATAATAATTCCTGTGATCCAGATAGAGCAGGGGAGATTGCCAATTTTATTAAAGGTTTTGTAGCTAGTAATACAAATAATGAAATCAATATTTTATATGGCGGTAGTGTTGATGATAAAAACCACCAAGGATATTTAAAACAAAAGAATATAAATGGATTATTGGTTGGCACTGCAAGTCTTGATCCTACCAAGTTTTACAACATAGTAAATAATAACAGGTGATTTTACAGTGATTTCCATAGTCGGATCAACAGGAGCTGGCAAA
>VFGQ01000121.1 GCA_009391605.1 SAR202 cluster bacterium | reverse complement strand
TCTTCTGCTTTTGGTTCCTCTTCCACTTCTGCTGCTGCTTCTTCTACTTTTGAGCTTTTTAACTCTTGTTCAGTGTTTTTCAAACTTAATCCTAATCTTCTTCTTTCTGGATCTAAAGATACTACTGTGACTTCTACTTCCTGATCAACAGAAACAATATCTGCAGGATTAACATCGTCTAAATCAGAAAGCTCTGATATATGAATTAATCCTTCTACTCCCATATCTTGTATTCTTGCAAAGACTCCAAATTCCACTATTCTTGTAACTAAAGCTTTAACTTTTGATCCAATAGGCATATTATTACTAATTTCATCCCAAGGACCAGGGGTTAATCTTTTTAAACTTAATGCTATTCTTTTATTTTCTCTATCTAAATGAAGTATATATACATCCAATTCTTGTCCAACTTTTACAACTTCACTTGGTGAATTCAATTTATTCCATGATAACTCTGATATATGGATTAAACCATCAGCACCATTAATATCTACAAATGCTCCGAAAGAACTTAATCCAATTATTTTTGCTTGTATAATTTGACCTTCTACCAAATCTAACATTACTTTTTGTTTAGCTTTTTCTTTTAATTCCTGCATTAATGCTCTTTCAGATAATATTGCCCTATTTCTTGTCTGATCTACTTCCAATACTTTTAAAGAAATCTTGTTATTAATATTTTTTTCTAAATTTTTTCTTCCTGTCACATCTACTTCCACAGAAGAATCTTCTACATTTTCATCTGGAACAAAATAAGAAAGAAGTTGAGACGAAGGAATAAAACCTTGGACTCCTTTAATATCAATCATAGCTCCACCTTTATTAGATCCCAATATAAGGCCTTCAACTGGTTCATCTGAATTTTGTGCTTTCTCTAAAATATCCCAACCTTCCCTAACTAAAGCTTTGTCATATGAATAAATTGGTGTAACATCAGTGCCTTTGAAAAACCCAGTTTTTAAAACCATTACAGTTAATTCATCACCAATATTAAGTTTTTCTAACATCTCTGGATCTACATATCGCATTTCTGATTTCGGTATCAAACCTTCAGATTTACCACCCAAGTTCAACAATACACCTTCGTAGTTTATCTCCATAACGGTTCCAGTTAAAACCTGCCCACGGTTAATTTTAACTACATCTTTTTCGTGTTCATCCAAAAGCTTAGATAATTCATCTTGATTATTGATTTTATTTTCCTCAAAATTTAATTTAATATAAAAATGCGAACTATATTATATTGTTAGAAGCTACTGAAGTAAATACCTTTGAGAGTTTAATCCTGGCAATTACTTATTGTCCCATATCGTTGCCAATAGAGTATCGTCAGCGCAAAAGCGTTTCACTTCCGTGTTCGGGATGGGAACGGGTGGGTCAACCTCGCTAAAATCACCAGGAAATAAGATTATAAATACAAATGTCACAACAAGTCAATTATAATAATAATTAAATTTTATAATCTTCTAATGTTAAATTTAATTAAACAAATAATCAAAATTAAATATAAATTCTTATATATATATTTATCTTTTTTTCTTCTATTTATTTCATTATTTAGTTTTTTATTTATCTATCAAAGTACAAAAAATGAAAACATTGAATTAATAATAATTGATGGGGAAAATTCTATTGCACCAAGTTTCACATCAACCACTTTAACTGGAGATAAATACATATTAGATTTTAATAACCAAAAACCAACAATAATCACTTTTTGGGCATCCTGGTGTCCTCCATGCAGAGAAGAATTGCCTATATTGGAGAATATATCTAAAGAAAATAAAAATATAAGAATTTTAGGTGTAAATATGGATAGTAATATTGATGATGCTAAATCATTTGTAAATCAATTCAATATTTCTTTTAGTTCAGTCGTTGACAAAGAATTTATTACTATATCTTATGGAGTATCAAAAATCCCGGAAACATTCTTAATTGATAAAAATGGAAAAATAAAAAATAGAATCTCAGGTAAATTAACATCTGAAAAACTAAATATATTAATTAAGAATATAAACTAACTATATTGAAAGATCTATTCTTTTACCGCTATTAGCACTTTTACGAGTAGCTTCAGTAAATTCCATATATTTAACTCCTGTTTCAAAAGGGGTATGTGTTATCAACTCTTTTCCTCTAATTGCTGATATAAATTCTTCCTCTACTCTCCAATGAGACTGGTAATTATCAGGTATTTCTATTACACTTAAATTCGTTTCACGATCCCCTTTATATAAAATATAGTCAACACAATCTAACATCAAAGTACCCTCTGTGCCGAATATCCATACACTATCTTTTTGAGCATTTCCCTGAACTGTACTCATTTTTATATTATATGTAGCACCTATTTGCAAATCTCCTATTATATTTATATGATCAGGAATCTCAATGAAAGAATAATCTTCATTATTCTTTTTTGAATTGACAACTGTTTTGGCTCTGGAATACACATTTTTTGCAGGCCCTACCCATCTCATCATAGCTTCATACCAAATACCTAATTGCATGATATTCATACCGCTTAAATATAAATTATTTCTCCAATGATATTCAGATCCATAATCTGGATATCCAGCATTTACAGTCAGAGGAGTTTGATGACTAATCGAGATATCAATTTGTATAATTTCCCCTATTTCTTTTTCAGCTATAATTTTTCTTATATATTTATCAAATTTCAAAGTCATTGGACCTGGCACAATTTGTGCAATAAGCCCAGGCGATGCTTTAGATAAACTTAACATATCTTTAGCATTTTCATAACTATCAGTCATTCTTGCTTCAGTCATAACATGTTTACCATTATTTAAAGCGGCTTCCACAAGTGTTTTATGCATATATGGCCATGTTCCAATACAAACAGCATTTATATCCGAATCCTTTACTAAATCTATCCAATTGGTAAAAACTTTTTGTATTGAAAACTCATCAGCAACTTTTTGCCCAGATTCTTTTGATCTATTACAGACTGAAACAACTTCAACTCCGTCCAGTTTTTGAAAATTTGGAATATGAAATTTTCTAGTATTTTCACCAGCACCAATAATACCTATTTTTATCTTATCTTTCATTTATATACTCTCTACTTATGTTTATAATTTATTAATATTTATTTTATATTAAAATATTAATAAATTATAAAAAGGAAAAAAAGTAATTAATAATCTAAATATGCTATCATCAATTCCTATAAAAGGAGAAACATATGAATTTTGCTGCTAATCTTACGATGCTTTTTACAGAATACGATTTTTTAGACAGATTTGAAAAAGCATATAAAAATAACTTTAAAGCTGTGGAATATTTATTTCCTTATGATTACAACCCTCAAGAATTAAAAAACTTATTAAATGAATTCAATCTAAAACAAGCTTTACATAACCTACCTGCTGGAGATTGGAATAACGGAGAAAGAGGTATAGCGTGTCATCCTGATAGAATTGATGAATTCAAAAACGGAGTTGATACAGCGATCGAATATGCTAAGACACTAAACTGCAATCAGCTTAATTGTCTTATTGGGATACCTCCGGAAGGAATAAGTGAAGAAGAGTTGGAAAATTTAATAATCGATAATTTAAAATACGCTTCAGATAAATTGAAAAATGAAGAAATTATATTATTAATAGAAGCCATAAATACTATAGATATACCAGGTTTTTACTTAAACACCACAGAACAAGCTAAGGCAATAATTAATAAAGTTAAATCAGACAACATATTCATTCAATATGATGCATATCACATGCAAATTATGGAAGGGAATTTATCACTTACTTTACGTGACAATATAGAAATGATAAAACATATACAAATTGCTGATCATCCAGGTCGAAATGAGCCTGGTACAGGTGAAATAAATTATGATTTTTTATTTAAATATATTCAGTCTATAGGGTATGAAGGATATATTGGATGTGAATATAATCCTTATAACGGGACTGAAAATGGATTGAAATGGTTAAATAAATGAAAAATATTATAATTATTAATTTTACAGATCAAATACTTTCATTAAACAGTCAAATTCAAATTAACGAATTTACAAACTTTGAAAAGTTAAAAATCACAAATCAGCAAGCTTGTTTTATCATTACCAATTCATTGTCAGATATTCCTGACGAAAAATATGCGGCTGAAATAATAGATAAGTCTAGTATCATTTTTTATCTAATCACAATTAATATGGAACCTGAGTTAATAGAAAAAAGCCTCTTAACCAAATCAGTAAAAGCAGTAATTTCTGGATTAAATCAAAAAAATTTAATAACTAAACTTAATGAATTAATAAATATGGTATAAATTTTGTCAGAATTCTTTGATGTAGTTACACCTAAAGAAGCTATAAAAAAGCTTTTATCTAAAAAAAATTTTCCTGAAATGATTTCAGAAAAAATAAATACGGTCAACTCCGATGGCCGTATACTATCTCAAGATATAAAATCTTCAATAAATCTGCCGCATTTCAACAGATCTTCAATGGATGGATATGCAATTTATGCAAGTGATTCAAATGGGGTTTCATTATCAAACCCAAATTATCTTGAAATTATTGAGGAAATTAAAATGGGAGATGTTCCAAAACACACAATATTAACAGGAAAAACATCGCGTATATTTACAGGTGGAATGATTCCCAAAGGATCTAATGCTGTAATTATGGAGGAAGATACAGAAGAATTGGGAAATAATATGATAGAAATTAAAAAACCTGTCTCTATAGGCGAAAATATCATTTTCAGCGGAGAAGAAACGAAAAAGGGAAATATAATTATTAATAAAGGAACAAAAATCAGATCTCAGGAAATTGGAAGTTTATTAGAATCAGGATTTACAGAAATATTTGTATCAAAAAAACCTATAATTGGAGTACTCTCATCAGGAGATGAACTTATCCCACCTGAAAGCACACTTGAATTAGGTAAAATTAGAGACATAAATACATATACCATTTCAAATTTAATAAATAATTCAGGTGGTATAGCTGAAATTTTCCCTATACTACCAGATGATCTGAATTCTCAATTAAATCAAGCAAAAAAGGCATTACAATTTTGTGACATGTTAATTTTTTCTGCAGGCAGTTCAATTAGTTATAGAGATACGACAGCCGAAGTTATAAATTCACTAGATAAACCAGGTGTAATTGTTCATGGTATTTCTGTTAAACCTGGAAAACCAACAATCTTAGGACTTTCAGGCAAAAAACCTATTATTGGATTACCTGGCAACCCTGTTTCATCAATAATGATTTTTATAAATATAGTAAAACCAATATTAGATAAGCTTAATAATCATATTAGTGTTATCACAAAACAAATAGATTGCACATTAACTGAAGACATTAGCTCTCAAACAGGAAGAGAGGATTATGTGCAAGTTAGTATAAGTGGTACTGATCAAAAAATATTAGCAACACCTGTATTTGGCAAATCTAATCTTATTAACACATTAGTAAATTCAGATGGATTTGTAACTATTCCCCCTGAAACCGGTGGAATATATAAAAATAGTATAGTGAAAGTAAAAACTTATGAATAATGAGAAATATAATATAAATACCAGAAATTATTATCTTAATAATATTCCAATAGAAGAAGCCTTGGAATCATACTTCAAGCATTTGGAAAATTATTTTGATACTCTCGAAACAGAAGAAATTTTAGTTACAAATTCTCATAATAGAATCTCAGCGAAACCAATATTTGCAAATATATCATCACCAAATCTAAATTTAGCAGCTATGGATGGGATTGCTTGTCATCATCTGTCAACTATTGGAGCCACAGAAACTTCACCTATAACATTACAAAAATCTAAATTTGAATGGATAGATACTGGAGATCCTATAGATGATAAATTTAATGCAGTAATCATGATAGAAGATGTTTCAAAAGTAAATAAAAACAAAATAAAAATCTATAACTCAATTCCTCCTATGAATCATGTAAGGGAAATTGGTGAAGATTTAATACAATCAGAAATGATAATCCCAGAAAATAAAAAAATTAATCACTACGATATTGGAGTATGCCTTGCAGGTGGGATAAATAAAATAAAAGTCAAAAAAGTCCCTAAAGTAAGATTTATACCTACAGGTAGTGAATTGATAAATCTAGGTGACAAACAAACAAAAGGTGATTTGATAGAATTTAATAGCTATATCATTACAGGGATATTAAACGATTTTGGTGCGATCTCTAGTACTTCTAAAATTATTAAAGACAATAAATTAGAAATTGAAAATGAAATTTTAAAATCTGTTAAAAACAATGATATTATTCTTGTGAGTGCGGGGTCATCTGCAGGATCAGAAGATTATACAAAAGAAATAATTTCCAAATTAGGGAACGTCATTGTTCATGGGGTTTCTATAAAGCCCGGGCATCCTGTAATTTTGGGTGAAATTCAAAATAAACCTGTAATTGGATTACCAGGTTATCCAATATCAGCAATATTAATAACTGAATTAATAATTAAACCGATTATTGAAAAAAAACTTAATCACAAATTAATTTTTAATAACACAATAAAAGCAAAACTAGCAAGAAAATTAAACTCTGTCATGGGTGAAGATGAATATATCAGAGCTACTGTGGGAAAAATTAATAATGAATATGTAGCTGTTCCTTTACCAGGTGGTGCAGGTGTCATAAGTTCTATTCAAAAAGCTAATTGTTTAATTAAAATACCTCGAAATAAAGAGGGATTAGAAAAAAATCAGTACATAGATATTAATCTATTAACTGATATCAATAAAATTGATAACACAATTATTTGTAGCGGAAGTCATGATATCGTTTTAGATTTATTAAAATCATTTCTACTTCAAAAAGGAAATGAGTACGATATGTCAATTAACCCTATTGGTAGTTTGGGTGGCTTATTATCAATTGATCAAAACTTATGTCATATGTCAGGAACACATATTTTTGACCCTGAAACAAACACTTACAATACATCGTATATAAAAAAATTTATCACCAAACAAGAAGTCGAAGTAATAAATTTAGTAAATAGAATACAAGGTATTATAGTAGCAAAAGGGAATCCTGAAAAAATAAAGAACTTACAAGATTTAAATAATAAAGACTTAAATTTTGTAAATAGGCAAAAAGGATCAGGAACAAGAATATTATTAGATTATATGCTGGATAAAGGAAAAATAAATCCATCAAATATTACAGGATATGAAAATGAAAAAAATTCTCATTTAGCAGTTTCCTATGCTATATATTCTGGTAATTCAAACGTTGGTTTAGGCATAATGTCTGCAGCAAAATCTTACAACTTAGATTTTATACCTTTGAAAGAAGAAAATTTTGATATTGTAATTCCAAAAAATATTTTGAATGAAAAATATGTAGAGTTAATGTTAAATATAATAAATTCATTAGAATTTAAAAAAGCAATAAACAATATTGGTGGATACATTACAAAAAATACAGGTAAGCAAATAAAATTATGAACACTAAGAATTTATCAGGAATAATTTTAGCCGGGGGTTTGAGCAGAAGATTAGGCAGAAACAAAGCTTTAGAAAATATTGAAAACAAACCACTTTTATCTATTGTATATGATTCCATAAAACCATTTGCAGATGAATTAATAATAGTAGTAAATAATAAACAAAGACAAGAAGAATTGTCATTTTTAAAAAATGTAAAATTTGCAATTGATGAATATAATAATTCAGGTTCTCTAGGAGGTATTTATACAGGACTACTAAAAGCTAATAACGAAAAATCGATTGTAGTAGCTTGTGATATGCCATTTATTTCTCCATCTATAATTTCTTTGATGATCAGTAAAATCAAATCCTCAATTGATATTATTATCCCTGAAACTGAGGGGTTTAAACATTCTACTCATGCTATATACAGTAAATCCTGCATTAAAGTCATCAAGAAAAATTTAGATGTTAATAACTTAAAAATTTCTAATATATTTAATATGTGCAAAACTGAAATTATTTCCGAAAACGAAATTTATGCTACAGAACCTTACACTAAAAGTTTCTTTAACATTAATAATGAAAAGGATTTAACAAAAGCAAAAAATATAATTAAATAATTATGATTCAAATAAACATTAAAATAGAATTTTTTGGAAGAGCAAGGATGATTTTAGGTTTTAATTCCTTTGAAACAACTGTTAACAAAGAAATTACAAAAGAAGAACTTATTTCTCTGATAGCCAAAAAATATCCGAAATTAATTGGAGAAATAATCGAGGAAAATAAATTCAATCTCAAGAAAAGTTATAATATAGGAATTAACGGAATTAAAAACCCTTCAGAAAATGAATTAAACCTAAAGAACAAAGATTCTATTCTAATATTCAGTAGTCAGGCTGGTGGCTAAATATGAATGGATATAACAACAAGTATCTTCTAATTAATTTAAACAATTATTCACATGAGATACATCTTTTACCTGAAAACATTTTAACTGATTATATTGGAGGGACCGGCTTAAGTTCATATTTGCTATACAAATATTCTTCATTTAATTCAGACTCATTTAGCCCAGATAACCCTTTGATATTTGCTTCAAGTCTTTTGACAGGAACTAAGCTTACAACAACAAGCAAATTTGCAATAACTACAAAATCTCCTTTGACAAACTTTATTGGTGATTCTATGTCATCAAGCCATTTTGCGGACAAATTAAAAAAAACAGGTTTTGATGCACTTGTAATTATTGGGAAAAGTAAATCAAACAAAATAATAAAAATCCAAAATTCATCTATAGAATTTATTGATGCCACCAATATATGGGGAAAAACCACTAGTGAAACCGAAAAAATACTAAATCAAAATCTTGGTAATGATTTTTCATTTGCATGTATTGGACCTGCAGGTGAAAATTTAGTTAGATTTGCTGGAATAAAAAACGATGGTGGAAGAATGGCTGCACGAACAGGTGTAGGAGCAGTAATGGGTTCAAAGTTAATAAAAGCAATAGCCATACACGGTACTCAAAAAATTAATATTGCTAATCAATCTGAATTAAATGTAATAAGAAAAGAATTATCAATAAAAAGTTTAGGTGATTCAACTGAAAAATACAGAACTACTGGGACTACAATAAACATGTCCATACTTAATAGATTAGAAATGTTGCCAACTAATAATTTTAAACAATCAGTATTTAAAGAAGCAAAAAATATCGAAGGTGAAAATCTGTTAAAAAATCATTATTCAAAAAAAGCACATTGTGCGAATTGCACAATTGGATGTGAAAAAATTTTTACAACAAATGATGATGATAATCCAACTGAATCTAGATTAGAATTTCAAACTACTGCAAGTTTAGGTTCTAATATTGGAGTAAGTAATCCAAACTGGATAATAAGGGCAGCCAATTTATGTGATGAGCTTGGCATGGATACTATTAGTACAGGAGTAACTATCGGATGGGCAATTGAGGCATCTGAAAAAGGACACTTAAATTCTTCAATAAAAATAAATTCAGAAAATTCATTATTAGATCTTATTAAAAAAATTGCATACAGAGATTCTATAGGCGATTTACTAGCTGATGGGACTAAACTTGCATCAGAATCTATAGGAAAAGATTCGGCAAATTATGCTATGCACGTTAAAGGATTAGAAATCCCTTCGTATGATCCTAGGAATTTGCCAGCTTTATCATTGGCATTATCAGTTAGTACTAAAGGCGCCTGTCATAATCGAGCAAGTGCTTACGATATAGATTTCAATAATAAAGAAATCTTTAATAACCCTACTATTATTGCCTCAAAAACAAAAGCTAGTGAAGATTATTCGGCAATTCTTGATTCAATGATATGGTGTAAATTTCTAAGGAAATCTTTCAATAACTTTTACGAAGAAACATCAGAAATATATTCATTAATTACTGGTGTTAAATACGATTCAGAAAAACTTAAAAAAGCTGGCGAAAGAATAAATAACATTAAAAAATTATTTAATATTCAAAATGGTTGGATTAGATCAGATGATAATCTTCCAGAAAGATTGTTAAATTCAAAAAATCAAATTATGTCCCATTCTTACTTAGATTCAATGATAGATAGTTATTACCATTTCAGAGGATGGGATGAAAATGGTAATATACCTATATCAAAATTAAGCGAACTGAATCTTAATACAAAAGAATATGCAAGCAAAAACACACTATAAAAACACAAAAGAATTATTGTCAAAAAACTTTCCTCCTGAAAAAAGTTCGTTATTACAAGCATTGCATTTAATTCAAAAAACTCAAGGCTTTGTATCTGATGCTGATATGCTATTATTATCAAAGTATTTAAGAGTAGCTAAAAGCGAAATATTTGGTGCTATAACAAGTTATCCGGAAATAAAAACTCAAATAGAAAATGATCTTAAAAGATGTGATGGTATTTCATGTGTTATCAACACAAAAAATTTTGATACAAAACTTAAAACAACAGACTGCAAATTTAAATGCTTTAATGCCCCTGTAGGATATCAAAATCACAAGTATTATTCTTTAAAAAATCCTACGCCTAGTCCTTTAATATCAGATCAAACACCTATAATAAATTCTAATTCAATATTAAATAAAAACATTGTTTTAGAAGCAATAGATGAGATTAAAAATACTAAATTTGAAAGCTATAATAAAATCTACAATTTTAAGGCAATTAAAACTACTCTTAGTCATCCTTCTGAAAAAATAATTGATATTATTGAAGACTCCAAACTCCGTGGCAGAGGGGGTGCATATTTCCCTGCCGCAACTAAATGGAAAATGGCATCTTCATTCAAATCAATGCAAAAATATTTAATTGTAAATTGTGAAGAAGGAGAGCCTGGTGTATTTAAAGACAGATTT
>VFGQ01000006.1 GCA_009391605.1 SAR202 cluster bacterium | reverse complement strand
AGAGATGCTCCATTGATGATTATTGGTGAGGGTACAAATGAAATTATGAAATTATTAATAGCAAAAAGAATATATGAAAAATATATTTAAAATGAAAAGGATAATTTATGGAAATTGATGTTTATGATAGTTATGGAAGATTTTATGATGATTTTGAAAAAGGAATGATATTTAAGCATTGGCCTGGTAAAACAATCACACAATCTGACAATCATAACTTTTGTCTTTTAACTATGAATAACAGTCCATTGCATTTGGATGTTGAATATATGAAAAATCATAAACATGGCAAACCTATAGTAGTAGGCCTTTTAGTGCTAAGTCTAATTGTTGGTATGACAGTACAAGATTTATCAGGAAAAGCAATAGCTAATCTAGGCTATGAACTAGTCTCTCATGATGGTCCGGTTTTTGAAGGTGACACTTTATATGCTCAATCTGAAGTGATTGAAATGAGAGTAAGCAAATCTAACCCACATGCTGGGATAGTTAAAGTAGAAACTTTGGGTTACAATCAGGATAAAGAAAAAATATTGACCCTAAGAAGAAATATATATATTCCATTAAGAAAGGAAAAATAATTTTATGTCAGAAAATTATTCAGATTATACTATATCTTTTAACTATGAACAAAGATTGGCTGCATATGATATAAAAGGATCTATTGCTCATTCGAGAATGCTAGCTAAGCAAAACATTATTGCTGATTCTGACAATGAAAAAATTATTAACGGATTAAATAATGTTTTAGATGAAATCCAATCAGGAAAATTTAAATGGAATAAAGATCTTGAAGATATTCATATGAATATTGAATTTAGATTAACTGAATTAATTGGAGATACTGGAGCGAAATTACATACAGCAAGATCTAGAAATGATCAAATTTCATTGGATATGAGAATGTATGTAAAAGATTTAAATAAGCAGGCAATAAACTTATTGATTAGATTAGTAAATACTTTGATTAAACTTGCAGATGGAAATATCAGTTTTATTTTGCCAGGATACACTCATTTACAAAGAGCACAACCTGTTTTATTATCTCACCACTTACTTGCTTATGCAGAAATGTTTTACAGAGATATTAATAGATTTCATGATTCATTTGAAAGAGCAGATATTATGCCGTTGGGAAGTGGTGCTTTAGCTGGACTCCCATATAATTTAGATAGAGAATTTGTTGCTAAACAATTAGGTTTTTCAAAAATATCAAATAATAGTATAGATGCAGTTTCTGATAGAGATTTTATTTTAGATTATAATTATTCATCTTCTGTAGCTATGATGCATATTTCACGATTATGTGAAGAATTAATTATATGGTCAACTGACGAATTTGGCTTTATTACACTATCTAAAAAATTTACTACCTGGAGTAGTATAATGCCTCAAAAAAGGAATCCAGACTTTGCTGAATTAGCAAGAGGTAAAACTGGAAGGGTATATGGAAATCTTTTTGCTTTATTTACCATATTGAAAGGGTTACCGTTAGCTTATAACAGAGATATGCAAGAAGATAAAGAAGGCTTTTTTGATACTGCTGATACAATAAATTCAACTTTGGATATATTAGCATCTATGCTTGATTCCGCTCAATTTAATGAACAAAACATGCTTGATGCTGTAAATAATAGTTATATATTAGCTACTGATATCGCAGATTATCTTGTATCTAAATCTGTACCATTTAGAAAAGCTCATGAAATAGTATCTAAAATGACAGATTATTGTATAGAAAATAATAAATATTTTCATCAATTAACTATTGATGAATTTAAGAAATATTCTTCAGATTTTGAAATTGATATCTTTGAAATAAACCCTATTAATTCAGTCAATAACAGAAATACAGTAGGCGGTACATCTGAATCACAGGTTAAAAAAAGTATTGTAGATATTAAATCCAGGATTAAATCAATTGCAACAAAATATGCTTAAAATAGCTCCTTCAATTTTAGCAGCAAATCCTTTGAATTTACAAAGAGATTGTCTTGAAGCTGAGAAATATGGTGCATATAGAATTTCGGTAGATGTAATGGATGGGCATTTTGTACCTGATATAACTTTTGGGCATAATATTGTAGCTTATTTAAACAGGATACTGAATATTGATATAGAAGTGCATCTTATGGTTGAAAATCCTTCATCGCAATTAGAATTATTTTTAAATGCAGGTGCAGACGTTTTAACTTTTCATATAGAAACTTCAAGCGATGTAAATCGATTAATAGATTATATACAATCTAATAAAAAGAAAGCAGGGATTGCAATTAACCCTGATACTAATATTGAAAATGTGGAAAAATATTTAGAATATATTGATGAATTAACTGTAATGACTGTAGTACCTGGCAAAGGGGGACAATCTTTAATTGTTGATTGTTTAGATAAAGTTAAACAATTACGTAAAATCAAAGAAATGAATAATTTAGGGTTTAATATACAAGTTGATGGTGGAGTGAAAAAAGACAATATTAAATTAGTTAATGATGCTGGTGCCGATATAGCTGTTGCTGGTACTGCAATTTTTAATTCTGAAAATAGTATTCAAAACAATCTTCAAGCGCTTATAGATGCACTGAGGTAATAAATATTATGTTAATTTTGGGGATCGAATCTTCCTGTGATGATACTGGCGTAGCTCTAGTTAATGATGGTAAGAATATAATACATAATACTTTAATCTCACAAACTGAGATACATTCTCCATTTGGTGGGATTGTACCTGAAGTTGCAGCAAGGCAACACATAATTACCTTAGGCAATATTTTAAAAGAATATAAAGATTTAAACTTATTACAGAATATTGATGGAATTGCTGTTACTAAAGGTCCAGGTTTGGCCGGATCATTATTAGTTGGAGTGAATTATGCTAAGGCTCTATCTTATGCATTAGATGTACCAGTTCGTGGTATAAATCATTTATCTGGACATATACATGCAGCATGGATAGATCGAATTGAGAAAATACAGTTTCCTGCAATAGCTCTTTTAGTTTCAGGAGGTCATTCTGAGTTGAGTTTGCTAAATTCGCATAATGAAAGGATACTTTTAGGTCAAACAAGAGATGATGCTGTTGGAGAAGTATTTGATAAAATTGCAAGAGCTATGGGATTGGGTTATCCAGGGGGTCCGATTATAGATTCTTTATCTAAAAAATCTAACCATCATATTAGAAATTTACCAATTACAAATATAGCTGACAGTTTAGATTATAGTTTTAGTGGCTTGAAAACAGCAGCGATAAAATATATAGATACGCAAACAGATGAAGATGGAAAATTATCGGATGAAATAATATCAGATATTGCTTATGATTTTCAGGATTGTGCTGTTGAGCAACTTTTAATTAAATTGAAAATGGCTGTTAATTTGTATAATCCCAAAAATATAATTATTTGTGGAGGAGTTGCAGCAAATTCTCATTTGCGATTAAGGATCAAAGACATATTTAAGATGGAAGTAATAATTCCAGAACCTAAATTGTGTATTGATAATGGAGCAATGATATCTGCAGCAGCATTTTTTGAAGATGCTTTCAGTAAAGAAACACAATTAGATTTAGATATATACCCATCATTGAATTTAGAT
This sequence comes from SAR202 cluster bacterium, assembly GCA_009391605.1. The sequence continues at coordinate 7,066 of VFGQ01000006.1, read as the reverse complement.
GAATTATAAATTGCTTTGTTGATTCTCTGCAATTAATTCATTTAATTTTTTTAAAATATTTTTCCTTAGATTATATGAAAAATGTATTTTTTTATTTGTTTTATTGTCAGTTAATTCAAGTTTAATTGAATTTAAAAAAGCTAATTGATTGATTAAAATAATCGTTCCACAAGTAATAGACAATATGAATAAAATGGTGCCAACAATTGTATTTTCTATTAAATTCATCAGTGGATAGGATATTATTAATCCAAGAAAACCAAAACATATTTTAGTTACATCTAATCCCTTTGTAATTCTTATTTGATTAATATCTGATATATGTATGATGTTATATTGCCATTGCAAATTTGATTGTTTCCTTTCGATCAATCTTTTGTTTGATATAAACAAAAAATCATCAGGAAGATTAGATAATTCTAAAATTTCCGAATTTTTATTTAGGTCAATAATTATTTCAGGTTTTTCATTTTTTAATAAATCTATCATTAGATTTTATTTTAAGTTTGATAAATATCTTTCTGTGTCAATTGCAGCCATGCATCCACTTCCAGCTGCCGTTACAGCTTGTCTGTATTCCCAATCTTGTACATCTCCACAGGCAAATACGCCAGGAATGTTTGTTTTTGTTCCCTCGTTGGTAAGTATATAACCATTTTCATTGAGCTCTAGGTAATTTTTAAATATTTGTGTATTAGGAATGTGTCCAATAGCTATAAATACTGCATCTGTGTTTAATTCAGTTGTTTCAGAAGTTTTTTTGTTAAATAACTCAGCAGAAGTTACTTTGTTTTCATCAGGATTGTTTATTTTTTTAATTTCTGTATTTAAAATGAATTCAATTTTAGGATTTTCTTTTGCTCTGTTTAACATTATTTGTGAGGCTCTAAAAATTTCTCTTCTATGAATTATGAATACTTTTTTGGCAAATTTAGTTAAAAACAAAGCTTCTTCCATCGCAGAATCTCCACCTCCGACAACTGTTACAATTTGATCTCTAAAAAAGAATCCATCACATGTTGCGCAAGTTGAAACTCCTTTACCTAATAATAATGATTCTTCTTTGAGTCCCAACATTTTTGCAGATGCACCTGTAGATATAATTACTGATTTAGTTTCAATTTCAGTATTATCATCTAATACAAGATTTAATTTGGAATTGAAGTCTACTTTAGAAACTTCTCCATTTACTATTTCTGCTCCAAATCTGACTGCCTGGTCTCTAAATTTATCCATTAATTCCGGACCCATAATTCCATCTGGAAACCCAGGATAATTTTCAACGTCCGTAGTTAAAGTTAATTGCCCACCTGCAGGAAAGCCCTCTATAACTAATGGGTTTAAATTACCTCTTGCGGCATATAAAGCTGCTGTTAATCCGGCAGGCCCTGATCCAACTATGGTTAATTGATTTTTAATTTTTTTGCTTTCAGGTTTGTTCATCAATGATACAATTTTGTTAAATAATAATTAGATTATATGTTAATTTTTATTTTATAAAAATAAAACTTGATGGTTAATTCTCCAAAAAATTACTTTGTATAAATTTTTAAACATTATAAGAAATAAAATATTTGCATTTATATATCCACTTATAAATAATTTCGTTTCTGAGGAAAATAAATTTTTAAGAAATTATGTTACTGATAGAACATCAGGTGATATTCTCGAAATTGGAGCGGGTGATGGTGCAAATATAAATTATTATAAAAATTATAATAATTTATATTTAATGGATAACAATATCGATTTGTTAAAAAAAATCACATCTGTAGATAAATGTACACTTATTTTAGCCAGCTCAGATTATTTGCCTTTTAAAAAATCATCATTTGATTCAATTGTCACATCATTAGTTATATGCTCAGTTAAAGATGTTGGGAAAACATTTGATGAACTAAATAGAGTACTGAAATCTAAAGGGAAGTATTTTTTTTGGGAACACACAATTGTTAATAATAAAATTATTTATATTATAAAAAATATATTTATATTTATATGGAAATTTTTTACAGGTGGATGTAATTACAATATTGATAATACTTTAAATATTAAGTCAATCAAATGGGGTAAATTAAAAATTTATCAAAAACAGTCACGTTTAGTAAAATTATTGGGATTATATTATATATATGGTGAAATTTATAAATATTGAATTAATTAGATATTTGTATAAGTTTTTCCTTATCAATATTTCCGCCACATAATATGAACATTGCCTTTGAATTGTTTGGTAATTTGTATTTATCAAATAATATGGGCGCTAAGCTAGCAGCTGCAGAAGGCTCTACAAAAAGTTTTGTTCTTTCAAATATCAACCACATAGTTTCAATGATTTCTTTATCAGAAACAGTAATTAATTGATCAATATGTTTTTGGACAATCTCAAAATTTTTTTCCCCAATAAATGGAGCTGATAATCCGTCAGCTATAGTATTTATAGAATCTAATGTTACAGGTTTTCTTTTTTCTAAGCTTTGTCTCATTCCATCTGCGCCTTCGGGTTCGATTCCTATAATTTTTATTTTTGGATTGTGAGCTTTCATTGCTATGCATATACCTGATATTAATCCGCCACCCCCTATCGCAGTAAAAATATGATCAATGTCAGGCATATCTTCAGTTATTTCCAATCCAAGTGTTCCTTGCCCGGCAATTATATGATCATCGTCAAATGGATGTATTAATGTAGCATTGGTTTCTTTTTGAATTTCTTTTACTACAGTAATTAATTCTTCATCTGTAATTATGACTTTTGCACCATATCCTTTGGTGGCTTCAATTTTTGACTTTGTAGAGTAAGTAGGCATGACGATAGTACTAGATATATTATAGATTTTAGAACCATAAGCTACTGCTTGAGCATGATTTCCAGAAGAAAGACTTATTACACCATTTTTTAATTGATCGGAGGATAAACTACTTAATTTATTTAAAACTCCTCTGATTTTAAATGAACCGGTTTTTTGAAATAATTCTTGTTTGAAAAATATTTTCGAATTAAATTTTTGTGATAAATAGGTTGACGTAGATATAGGAGTTCTGTGTATATTAATAGAAATGTTCGAATATGCTTTTTGTATATCAGTAATATTTATCATAATACAGAATAAAAATTAAAGGTAAATAAAATGAATTATATTAATTATCCTTCATCTAGTAGACCAACTGCAATGGGTTTTAAAGGAATGGCTGCTTCTGCTCATCCTTTTGCATCTTTAGCAGGTATTAATATTTTAAATAAAGGAGGAAATGCGTTTGATGCAATTGTTGCAATTGCATCTACTTTAAATGTAGTAGAACCCTTTATGTCAGGCATGGGGGGAGTTGGTGTAGCGATGGTATACAATGCCAAGCAAAAAAAATTACAGGCATTAAATTTTTCAGGTTCTGCTCCAAAGTTAGCTGATCCTGAAAAATACACTGCTGAAGCAAAAAGTATCGGTCCCTGGGCGCCTCTTGTCCCAGGTAATGTTGCTGGTTGGCTTACTATACAGGAAACTTTAGGGGTATTAGATAGAGAGGAAGTGTTTGAAGATTCAATTAATCATGCTAAAAATGGATTCCCTGTAACTCATTTTCACCATACTTCGTTTACAAATTCTATTCCGAGATTAACACAATTTCCATCTGGTGAAATAATTTTAAATAATGGCAAACCCCCTAATCCAGGAACAAAAATTGTTATGCCTGAATTAGCCAAATCTTTGGAATTAGTTGCAAAAAATGGTGCAGATGAATTTTACAGAGGAAGTATTGCAAAAAAAATTGTTGCATCTATGGAATTGTATGGAGGGTTGATTTCTGAAGAAGATTTAGATTCTGTTAAAGCAGAATGGATGGAACCTTTGACTATTAAATATAGAGATTATGAAGTTAATACAGTCCCGCCTAATTCTAGCGGGTTTCAAATTTTAGAAACTCTGAAAATTTTAGAAACTTTATCTCCCGAGAAAATAAAATTCCAGGACCCGGATTTTATTCATTATTTTATGGAAACCACAAAACTGGCTGCTACAGACAGAATAACTCATGGAGGAGATCAGTCAATTAAATTAACTCCTACAGAAAAGTTACTTTCCAATTCCTACGCTAAATATCAATCTTCTAGAATTTCAAATAACAAAGTGAATTTATTGGCAGGAGAAGTCTTTAATCCTGACGCACCACAAGGAGCTTTAGCCTCAATCGATTTAGATGCTTATGACGGAGGCATGACGACACATTTTGCTGTTGCTGATAAAGATGGTAATGTAGTTTCAATAACACAAACTTTGGGAGGTGGATTTGGATCTGCTTTAGCTCCGGAAGGAACAGGTATATTTTTGAATAATATGGGGAATTGGTTTGATTTGGATAACGGAAGTAGTAATCAAATTGGACCTAGTAGAAAACAAGATTTTTGTCTGAGTCCAACTCAAACTTTTAAAAATGGAGAATTTTATGCAAGTGTTGGAACACCTGGAAGTTGGGGGATTATGCAGACAACACCTCAAATGATTGTTAATTTGTTGGATTTTGAGATGAACATGCAACAGGTAATTGACTCCCCTAGATTTAAAACTATTGGTGGTAAACAAGTTCAGATGGAAGGACGATTTCCTAAAGCGTTAGTTGATAATTTGAAAAACAGAGGTCATGAGGTAGTTGGTTTGCCTGATTGGTCACCAAGTGTAGGTGGGGGACATGGCATAAAGAAAGACCAAAGTTTAGGATCTTACCAAGGAGGAGCAGATCCCAGAAGAGATGGTTATGCGATTGGAACTTAATCTTTAGGTAATATTAATTCAGCACTAGTATCTCTGAGTTTGTTAGGCATTATTGTCATCGCATGAATAGAAGTTGTATTAGATAATGAAGCTAAAAATACAATGGTTTCTGCAACATCTGCACTTTTTGCCATTGATGCCCTCGAATCATCAGATGGGACAATAGGCCTATTATCCATAATTGGCGTATCTACCTCTCCGGGCATAATTGCAGTTGCTTTTATCATTGTATTTTTTAATTCAGCATTAAGGTATTCTGTAAAATTAATTACACCTGCCTTAGCTGCCCCGTATGATAATCCTGCTATAAGGCTTCCAGACAATCCTGCAACTGATGATACATTTACTATTAGACCCTTATTTACTTTTTTCATACTTGGCAATACTGCTTGTGTAAATAAAACTGTACCTAGTAGATTTGAATTAAATACATTAACTACATCCTCAAGTGTGGTGTTTTCTGTGTTTCGGTTTTTTGAGCTATGACCTGCGTTATTGACTAAAATGTCGATATTCTTATATTTTTTTATTATTTCACTTGTAGCTTGATTAACAAATGTTGGATCAGCGACATCACCAGTAAAATAAATGCATTCACCACCATTATTTCGTATTTTTGATTGTACATCTTTAAGTTTCGATTCTGTTCTTCCAATAATTATGATCGTATCTCCAAGTTGTCCAAATCTGAGACTGGCATCTAATCCTATACCACTTCCCCCGCCAGTTATTACTACAACTCTAGGTGTTTTATTCATTTTTATTCCTTTATTTATCTGTTTTTTTTGTTGATCTTGATTCTTCTATTATAGCTATTATTTTATCTATTGGAATTGCGTGGCGTGTATTACCGTTAAAACCTATAGTTGTTTCTGCTTTTAATATTGAATTTGCTATGGCTTCGTTTGTCGTTTCTATAACTCCTCGAAAGAGATTCGTAAGATTTTCATCAAAGAGTTGATTTATACCATATTTTGAATCTTTTGAATTCGAACGATGATAATCAGAATTTGAAAATGCGAGAACAAAATCACCACTACTGTGACTAGCTACCCCACCACATAAGCCTAACCCAAGACCAACTCTTTTTGCCATTCTGTTTAGTTGTCTGCTTGATACAGGAGCATCAGTTGCAATAACAAACATTATCGATCCTGGTGGTTCATTTACAAAGGTTCCTTTTAAAGGGTTTCCGCCAACCCATCTTGAAGGGTTTTTTTCTACTTCATAACCAGGAGGCAAAATATGCCTACCGACAGGAATACCATCTAATCTCAAATCTCTTGCATCGCCTGTATTTGTAAGTGTTAGGCAACCTACGTTAAATTCTCCTTGTGCTGTTTCGCATATCCTGGATGAAGTTCCTATTCCTCCTTTCCATCCAAATCCAGTCATCCCAACTCCAGCTCCTACAACACCTTCAGAAAATTCATTTGGACTTGCATGTTCAATAGCATTAAAAACATGAGATTTTTTCACATGTCTTCCGACTATATCATTTAGAAATCCATCATTACATTCTCCTACTATGGGGTTAAAAGATCTTATCCCAGGATTTCTTTCTGAGAGATAATCGATTAAAAAGTTAGCAACATTCCATGTACTTAAAGTACTGGTTAGTAGAATTGGAGATTCAATTCTGCCTAATTCATTGATTTGTGGCATGCCAACTGTTTTTCCATATCCATTAATCACATGCGCAGCTGCAGTTACATTGTGTTCAAATATATTTTCATCATGAGGTAGTATTGCAGTTACCCCGGTTCTTATAGGGCCTTTTCCTATTTCTAATTTTCCATCCCCTTCAATAATTGTAGAATGACCAACTTTGACTCCGGGAACATCAGTAATTGAGTTTAACTTACCTTTTGGAAGAATTCCCATTTCTAATCCAAGGTCGGATGATCGGGGTCTATTATTGTCTGATATCATATAATACTCTCAAAGAAAAAAATAAATAATATTTGATATTTTTACATAAATTATATATTTCGTCGAATGTAATATTTTCATTATTAGAGGTTAAATGACTTTAAAAGATATTATTTGGTTTGAAAGTTGTGATTCTACGATGGATGTTTGCCATCGTTTTTCTGATATTACCAAAAAAGAAATATCTATAGGAGCGTTGAGTCAATTGAAAGGGAGAGGAACTAAAAATCGATTATGGGTATCTCCCAAAGGAAATGTTTTTTTGTCATTTTTATTGCATCCTGACCCATTGAAAGTTCATATTATTCATATGCTTGGAACTTTAGCTATATATGAATTTCTTAATCAAAATTATCACTTTGACA
>VFGQ01000076.1 GCA_009391605.1 SAR202 cluster bacterium | reverse complement strand
GTAATTATGTGTGGGATTTTTAATTTCCCTGAAATATATTCCCCTACTATTCCCGACATCCAATAATTTGAATAAATCAAATCATATTGTAAATTTTGTTCATCAATATAATTAATCAAATTTGAAGTAAACAGTTCTATATAATTATGCATCTGATGTTTTTCTTCAGACAAATCCCCGGCATTTAAATGAACTACCTTGGAATTATTATTGATTTCTATTTCTAGTGGATCACTAATATCGTGTTTTCTAGTAAATATATCTACTGTGTGTCCTTTCATGCCTAATTCATTGGCAATTTCATGAAGATAAATATTCAAACCTCCAGAATCTTTGCTTCCCAGTTTATTTTCCGGGCAAGTGTGATAAGAAATAATTAATATTTTCATAAATTTACAGACTATTTAATTAACAATTTTATCTCAAATAATTTAATATCCTCTCCTCCCAAATCATATTTATATCTTTCATTACCTCTTAAAAAATTAAAAGCACGTTTATTATTTTCTATGGATTGTTTTAATGCCACAATTTTACTTACAAGTCCAACACTAAAAGAATTATAATCTAGGGAATAAGCACTATTATACAAAAAGTATGTATTTGCATATTCTATAACTATACATGCAGATATTAAAATATTTCCATCATAATAAGAAAGGATTTTTAATTCGTTTTTTTCAGCAAAGGCAAATAACATTTTATTAAAAAAAGTTTTACGCTGCTCTGTTAAAAATTGTTTTTTATCTTCTCTACTATTTATGAATAACAGATAGAAATCTAATAAAAATTTTGATAAATCTTGATTGTCATTAATAAGTTTAAAATGAAAATCTTGCGACTCAAATTTTCTTAATTTCCTTCTGATTTCATGTCTTTGCTTCTTACTTAAAGCTAATAAATAATCATCCCATCCATCATTAATTTTAAATATTGGAGTAACATCTTCTTGTATAATTTCTACATCTGCAAAATCAGTTAATTTATCCGCATTTAATAGATTCAATAATTCAGAAGATTCAGGAATTGAATGCATAATAACTGTGTGATTCTGGTACCATTTTTGTGATTTCAAATATGATAAAAGCTCAATATAAATTTCTTCGTAAAATTCGGATATATAAATTATGTCTCGATAATCAAATAAATCTTTATCTCCTAGTATAAAAACACGTTTATTATCCTGATCAACAAAAATAGGTGCCAAACCTACCAATTTATGATTATTGTAAAAGAACAACATTTTAATTTGAGTTAAATCATCAACAAAGGTTTCAACCCAAGAATTATAAAAAGTAAATGAAGAAAAAGGATGGGGGAAATTAGATTCAATTAACAAATTATCCCACTCAAGCACCTTTTCTTTGGATTCAATCCAAGTCAATTCAATACAATTTATTTTAACTATAGGATTCATTGATAATTATTATATAAATTATGATAATAAAAAGTTTTTTAATTCTTCAAATTCAGGGTTTATTTTGTGGATTTGAAAATTTAAATAATTATTTGCAAAGTCTGGGTCTTTCAAACCATTTCCTGTCAAAATACAAACAATTGTTTTTCCCGAAAAATCATATCCTAATTTCTTTAAATGATAAAGGCCTGCAACAGTAATGCACGATGCAGGTTCGGCAAATATACCTTCCATAGATGCTATAATTTTATATCCTTCAACAATGCTATCATCATCAATCGCATCTATTTTTCCAGACGATTCATGTAATGCTTTTTCAGCAAATTCCCAACTTGCCGGATTCCCAATTCTAATTGCAGTTGCCACTGTCTCCGGATTTTCAATAATTTTTTTATTTACTATTGGTGCTGAATTTTTTGCTTGAAATCCAATCATTTTAGGAAGATTAGAGGTATTTAAATCATTATAAATTTTAAAACCATCCCAATAAGCAGTGATGTTTCCAGCATTCCCAACAGGAATAAATACTTCATCAGGTGCATATCCAAGTTCATCTACAATTTCAAAAGCGGCTGTTTTTTGCCCGTGAATTCTGTTTGGATTAATTGAATTAACTAGCTCTATATCTTCTTGTTGTGCAGATATTTCTTTTACTAAATTTAGTGCCTGATCAAAATTCCCATTTATAGAAACAATTTTTGCTCCATATGCAACTGCTTGAGATAATTTTCCTATAGCAATCTTTCCTTCAGGAATCAAAACTATTGTTTCTAAACCGCAATATGAACCAAAAGCTGATGCTGATGCACTAGTATTCCCAGTTGAAGCACATATAATTTTTTTAGAACCTTTTTCAATAGCCTTTGAAACAGCCATAACCATTCCTCTGTCTTTAAAAGATCCTGACGGATTACATCCTTCTAATTTAAAATATAATTCCTTGCATCCTATTTCTTTATATATATTATTAGATTTAACTAAAGGTGTATTTCCTTCACCTAAACTAAATATAGGAGTATTATCATTAATAGGTAAAAATTGTTTATATTTTTCCAACAAATGCATCATATTTCCTTGTAATTAGTATATTTTGGAACATGTACTATATTTAACCTCTGTGATAATTGACACAATTCTACATGTTATTTATGATATTATCTCACTGAAAATATTATATTCAAAGCAGAGACAGGGATTAGTATGAGGAAGTTTGGGTTTTAGCGAGTCGAGTATGGTGTAAGTCGATATCTCAAATCTTCAGAACTCACCCTTGAGTGCTATCTTAAATAATTAGAGATAGCCGGGATTGGCCCGTTATAGCTTACATAAGTGGCTTTCTAATAACAGCAATTAGGGTGGTACCACGGGAACATATCCCGTCCCTTTGGGACGGTTTTTTATTTTAAAAATGAAACATAAATATGAATAATAAATTAATGAACGGATCACAAATGGTTTGCGAATCTCTAATCAGAGAAGGCGTTGAGCATATTTTTGGAATTCCTGGTGGAGCTATACTTCCATTATATCAAGTACTACCAGAATTCGAAAAATTAAAACATATTTTAGTTAGACACGAACAAGGAGCAGCTCACGCAGCAGATGGTTATGCTAGAGCAACTGGAAAAGCTGGCGTAGCTTTTGCAACCTCAGGACCAGGAACAACAAATCTAGTAACTGGAATAGCTACTGCACAAATGGACTCTGTCCCAATCGTTGCAATAACAGGCCAAGTTGGTAGGCCAGTAATAGGTACTGATGCATTTCAAGAAACAGATATTACAGGAATAACACTACCAATTACAAAACACAATTATCTTGTAATGGACATAAACGATATAGGTGAAACAATAAAAGAAGCATTTCATATAGCCACCACTGGTAGACCTGGGCCCGTTTTAGTTGATATACCAAAAGACATTCTTCAAGGAAATGGTGTTTTCAATTATCCAGAAACCATTAATATACCTGGATACAAACCCAATACATCAGTGAATCAAAAACAAATAAAACGTGCATGTGATCTAATAAAAAAAGCTAAAAGACCAGTTCTTTTAGCAGGTCATGGTATTAAAATATCAAAAGCTTATGATGAATTATTAGAATTAGCAGAAAAATGCCAAATACCTGTCATCAATACCCTTTTAGGTTTAAGTTCTTTCCCAGCAAATCACTTCCTTTACTATGGATGGCCGGGAATGCATGGAATGGCTTATTCTAATCTTATACTCGATCAGTCAGACCTAATAATTGCTGTTGGAATGAGATTCGACGATAGAATCACTGGAAATCCTGACAAGTTTGCAACTAATGCAAAAAAAATCCATATAGATATTGATGCATCTGAAATAGGAAAAATAATTCATGCAGATGTCCCTATAGTTTCAGATGCAAAAACTGCATTATCAAATTTAGTAAAATCAACCGAAGATAAAAAGCATGTTGAATGGATAAAACAAATAGACAGATTAAAGTTCAATCATCCAAGCCTCGCACTAAGAGATACTGAGAAATTACTTCCCCAATTTATAATGAAAGAATTACATGAATTGACAAATGGAGATTCAATTATAGTAACCGGAGTAGGCCAGCATCAAATGTGGGCTGCTCAACATTATCCATTTAATGACAAAAATAAAATCATCACATCCGGAGGTGCAGGAGCAATGGGTTATGAAGTACCGGCAGCATTGGGAGCTCAGGTTGGTAGACCAAACGAAATGGTATGGTCAATCGCAGGTGACGGCGGATTTCAAATGACGATGTCTGAGTTAGCTACAATTTCTGAAAATAGACTTCCAATCAAATTTGCTATTATTAACAATGGTTTTTTGGGCATGGTGAGACAATGGCAGGAACTGTTTTATGAAAAATCTTATGTATCTACATCTTATCAAGGTATTCCTGATTTTGTAAAATTAGCAGAAGCATTTAATATTTATGCCTTAAAAGTTACTGACAAAACACAAGTAAAACCTGCAATCCTAGATGCTATTAAACATGATGGCCCAGTGTTAATAGATTTTATAGTTGAATCTGAAGAAAATGTTTATCCCATGATTCCATCAGGAGCAACTGTTCAAGATATGATGGAAGAACCTTCATCTCAGGAGGTTAAATAATGACAACTAAAAATGCAAAAAATATTCCTACAAGAACAGTTACAGCATTAGTTAATGATAAACCTGGCGTTCTTAACAGAATAACAAGTATGTTAAGGAGAAGAGGTTTTAATATACAAAGCTTAGCTGTTGGGCATAGTGAAATAGACCATCTTTCACGATTAACTGTAGTAGTTGAAGGAGGAGATGATATAGTTGAAAAAATCACTAAACAATTGCATAAACTTATAGACATTATAAAAGTAAATGACATATCTGATGACAATACAATTTCAAGAGAACTTGCTCTAATGAAAATAAGCTCTAACACTAAAACTAGAAGTGAAATCATGCAGATAGTTGCTATATACAGAGCTAAAATTGTGGATGTAAGCCCTTCTTCAATCATTATAGAGGCTACTGGTGATGATCAAAAAATTAAAGCCCTACAAGATTTGCTGTCTTCATTTGGAATAATTGAAGTAATGAGAACAGGATTAATTGCAATGAACAGAGAAAAAAAATAAATAAAAATGGAGTAAGAAATGGCAAAAATGTATTACGATTCTGATGGTGACTTAAATTTATTTGATAATAAATCTATAGCTATAATAGGCTATGGCAGCCAGGGGCACGCACATGCTCTAAGTGCTAATGACAGTGGGGTAAAAGTGAAAGTTGGCTTATATGAAGGTAGTAAAAGTTGGAAAAAAGCTGAAAATGATGGCTTAGAAGTAGGCACAGTATCTGAAGTATCTCAATCATCAGATTTAATAATGATGTTATTACCTGATACCATACAGCCTCAAGTATATAAAGAATCTATAGAACAACATATGAATGAAAGTAAAACTCTCATGTTTGCTCATGGTTTTAATATTCACTATAACACCATTACACCTCCATCTAATATAGATGTTGTAATGGTAGCACCAAAAGCCCCTGGACACAGAATGAGAGAAGTATTTACTAAAGGATCAGGAGTTCCCGGACTTTTAGCTATACATCAAAATCCATCTGGAAATGCTGTTTCCACAGGATTAGCTTATGCAAAAGCAATTGGTTGTACTCGGGCTGGTGTATTAACTACAACTTTTAAAGAAGAAACTGAAACAGATTTATTTGGTGAGCAAGCTGTATTATGTGGTGGGACAGCACAATTAGTAAAATATGCATTTGAAACATTAATCGAAGCAGGATACCAGCCAGAATCTGCATACTTTGAATGCCTTCATGAACTAAAACTTATTGTAGATTTAATGTATCAGGGTGGATTAGATTATATGCGTTATTCTATAAGTACTACAGCTGAATACGGAGATTTAACTAGAGGCCCAGTAATCATTGATGAATCAGTAAAAGAAAATATGCAAAAAGTCCTTAAAGACATTCAAGATGGTTCTTTTGCAAGGGAATGGATAACTGAAAATGACGAAGGATTACATAAATTTAATGAATTGAGAAAACAAAACAGTTCTCATCCTATAGAAATCATAGGAAAGGAATTAAGAGGTATGATGCCCTTTCTAAATGATTCAGAATAATATATTTACATTAAAGAGGTTTACAAATGGCTAATGATGACAAAATCTTAATTTTTGATACCACTTTAAGAGATGGTGAACAATCTGCAGGAATTGGACTAACAAAATTTGAAAAACTTGAAATTGCCACACAATTAAACAAATTGAATGTAGATATCATTGAAGCTGGTTTCCCTGCTTCATCACCAGGGGATTTTGAGTCAGTAACGCTGATATCAGAAAAAATCAAAGAACCAGTTATTGCGGCATTAGCTCGCTGTGTTCCATCGGATGTTGAAGCAGCATGGAATGCAATTAAAAATGCGGAAAACCCGAGAATACATGTATTTATAAATAGTTCAGATATACAAATAATAAATCAATTAAAAAAAGACAGAGAAGAAGTGCTAGATATGGCAGTATATTGTGTGGAAAAGGCCAAAAAATATTGCGATGATGTAGAATTTTCCCCAATGGATGCTTCAAGAACTGACATGAACTTTTTATACCAATTAATTGAAGCAACAGTAAAAGCAGGCGCCACTACAATTAATATACCTGATACCGTAGGATATACGATGCCATGGGAATTTAAAAATCGAATTGAAAATATAATTCACAATGTTCCTGGAATGGATAAAATAGTTACAAGCGTCCACTGTCATAACGATCTAGGATTGTCTGTTTCAAATAGTTTGGCAGCAATTACTGCAGGCGCAAGACAAATTGAGGGATGCATAAACGGATTAGGAGAAAGAGCAGGAAATGCTGCATTAGAAGAAGTAATTATGGCAATCGAAACCAGAAAAGATTTATTAAAGGTAAAAACTGATATTAATACTAAAGAAATTTATAAAACTAGCCGTCTAGTTAGTGATATAACCGGATTTCCAGTACAACCCAATAAAGCAATAGTTGGAGCTAATGCATTCAGGCATGCTTCAGGAATACATCAAGACGGTGTAATAAAATCAAGATCTACATTTGAAATTATGGATCCCGAATCAATTGGTCTTACAGGTAATACGCTAGTATTAAGTAAATTGAGCGGAAGGGCTGGGCTAAAATCCAGACTTGAAGATCTGGGATACAATTTATCACCTGAAGAAATTAATAAAACTTTTGAAGAATTCAAAATATTAGCCGACAAAAAAAGAGAAGTGACAAATCAGGATTTAGAATCATTAATGTCAAACCAAAAAAGATCTGAAAGATCTGCGGGGCAATTCGAATTAGTTTCTATTGATATAGAATCTGGATCAAATAAAAACCCTAAAGCTAAAATAGATATTAAAAATACACAAAATAATGAAATTAAAAGTTCAACATCAACTGGCACTGGTCCTGTTGATGCAATATATAAAGCAATTAATAAGCAAATTCATTTAAAAGTAATTTTAAATGAATGGAGAATAGAAGCTGTAACAGAAGGAATTGATGCTATTGGAGATGCTATAGTGAAATTAGAACATGAAGGAAGCTTAGTTGTAGGGCGTGGATCTGACACAGATATTCTTGTAGCTAGTGCAAAAGCATATATTGATGGATTAAATAAATTATCAAATAAATAACATAATAATCACTATATGGGTAAAATGCACAAAACATTATTTGAAAAAATTTGGGATGCTCACGTTGTTCACGAGCAACAAGATCAACCATCTGTTTTATATATTGACCTGCATATGATCCATGAAGTAACTTCTCCTCAAGCCTTTGAAGGACTTAGATTAGCTAAAAGAAAAGTAAGACGTCCAAATCTTACTATAGCAGTTGCAGAACATAATGTTCCTACCTGGGCCGGAAGAAAAATAACAGACCCAATAGCAAAAACACAAATAGAAACATTAACCAAAAATTGTGAGGAATTTGGTATCCAATTATTTGATATGTATCATAAAAATCAAGGGATTGTACATGTCATAGGCCCCGATCTTGGATTAACACAACCAGGGAAAATTATCGTATGTGGTGACAGCCATACATCTACAAATGGAGCGTTTGGAGCATTTGCAATGGGCATAGGAACTTCAGAAGTAGAACATGTTTTAGCGACTCAAACCTTAAGACAATTCAAACCCAAAACAATGAATATTCATATAGATGGATCTTTACCTAATGGGGTAACTGCAAAAGATGTAATATTAGGAATAATTAAAAATATTGGTATTAGTGGCGCTACAGGCCATGCAATTGAATATACTGGCGAAGCAATAACCAATCTAAGTATGGAAGGAAGAATGACAGTTTGTAATATGTCAATTGAGGCAGGCGGGAGAGCAGGTATGATAGCACCAGACATGAAAACAATAAAATACCTTGAAGGTAAAACGTTTGCTCCCAAAGGAAAAGATTTCGAAAAAGCAAAAAATGATTGGCTTAACCTCAAAACTGACAAAGGTGCTGTTTACGATAAAAAAATCATTATAAACAGTGAAAGTTTTGAACCTTTTGTTACTTGGGGAACTAACCCTGGTATGGTATCTCCAATAACAGGGAAAATACCAGATCCTAAGGATTCTACAGATATTGATGAAAAAATATCTATTGAAAAAGCATTGGAATATATGGGGTTAAAACCAAATACACAAATCAAAGATATAAAAATAGACAGAGTTTTCATAGGATCCTGCACTAATTCAAGAATAGAAGATTTAGAAGCAGCTGCTCAAATTGTTAAAAATAAAAAAGTTAATTCAAATGTAAATGCAATGGTCGTCCCTGGATCCACTTTAGTTAAATCAATTGCAGAACAAAAAGGTTTAGACAAAATATTTAAAAATGCAGGTTTTGAGTGGAGAGAGGCTGGATGTTCTATGTGTTTAGGAATGAACCCAGATATTCTTCAACCCAAAGAAAGATGCGCCTCAACTTCTAATAGAAATTTTGAAGGCCGCCAGGGAAAAGGTGGACGTACCCATTTAGTAAGCCCAGAAATGGCGGCGGCGGCGGCGATAGCAGGGCATTTTGTTGACACCAGAGAGATATAAATGAAAGCAATTAATAAACATACTGGAAAAACTGTCCCTTTAGATAGAGTAAATATTGATACTGATCAAATAATACCAAAACAATTTTTAAAAAGAATTGAAAGAACAGGTTTTGGTCAATTTTTATTTTACGACTGGAGATTTAATCAAGATGGTTCTTTAAATAAAGAATTCATTTTAAATGAAAATAAATATAAAAATGCATCTGTATTATTAACAGGAGAAAATTTTGGAACAGGCTCTTCAAGAGAACATGCTCCATGGGCATTAAATGATTATGGTTTTCAAATTATAATTGCTCCAAGCTTTGCTGATATATTTTATAACAATTGTTTTCAGAACGGAATTCTGCCAATCAAATTAAGCAAAGAAAAAGTTAAAAATTTGATAAGCAAATCTGAAAAAAATAATGATTTCATCTTAAACATTGATCTTGAATCTCAGCGAATATGGGATACAGAAGAAGAAATATCAGAATATTTTGAAATAGAAAAATTTAGAAAACATTGCCTTCAAAATGGTTTAGATGATATTGGATTAACACTAGAAAAAGAAAAGGAAATCAAAATTTTTGAATCAAACAGATCAAACATTGGCGGTATTATCAAAAACAATTAAGGTTTTTTACTTGATTTGTATTTACCTAATTTAATGTTTAAATAATTAGTAAGTTTAGATTTTACTGACAGAACATCATTTGTCAAATCAGTTAACATATTATTACTAAAACCTGGAATACCTCTGAATTTATTATATTTAGATCTAAATCTTGATCTAGAAGACATCTCATTTAATTCTGCTAATTCTATCATTAATACTTTTCTTAACAAACTGAAACATTCATCAGGATTTAAATGTAATCCACCAATTGGTTCCGGAACTATAATATCCACTATATCTAATTCTTTACATTCCCTAGATCCCAAAACCATATTTTTTTTATTTATTTCTGTATGATGATCTGAAATTTTCAATATAGCATTTTCAAGCATTAATCTACGATCTGAAATATCTAAGCTTAAAGCTGCTTCACTACCTCCAACACCAATCAATACAGACATTGAAGGTGAATTCAATTCAGCCATAGAAAGTAAAGTCCCTCCAAGTGAAACACCTATACCTTTTATTTCTTCCTCATAAGACAGGTCATGTCCTTTTGTATCAATAAATGTAATTATTGGAATATTAAATCTTGAAGCCAGACTAATTGCCCTTGTACATTTTCTGAAATCTGTAGATGACAAACCATGTTTTCCAATTGATGAACTTATATCTTTAATATATTCCTGGGCAACTAACATAACTGTTTGCCCCCCCAATTGTGCTAATCCTGTAACAATTCTTTCACTATTTTCTAACAATCTATCACCTTTGAGTTCAAAAAAATGTTCAAAAACCTTATTCAAAAAAAGTGAGGCCGATGGACGTGATGGATGTTGTGCAATATATTCTCTTTTATCTATCGGAATATCAGATAAAGCAAATTCATTTACATTTTCATTTTTGTTTTCATAAACTAATTTATGCCGATTATTTAACAAATCAATAATTCTTGATATTTCCTCTTTTTGATAATTTCTATTCACTATAGAATCTATCAATCCTCTTGAAACAAGAGAATCAGAAGTTCTGGATTCAAATTTTACTGACCCAGAAGAATGTTTCAAATCTTTCAAAGGACTCAATCCAACAGAAGCACCAGGTTCAGACATAATAATATCGGAAAAGGTAGCTAATGTCGCATAAGCTTGGCCAGTACATGGATTAGTTAATAATGAAATTGAAGGTATATTAGATTTTTTGGCATTTGCCATAGATAAAGTTATTTTTGCCATTTGCATTATTGAAATCATTCCCTCTTCTAAACGAGTTCCTGAACTTGAAATTATAGAAACGATAGGTAATTTTTTTGATACTGCCAAATCAATAGCTAACGAAATTTTCTCTCCTGAGATTAAACCTAAATTCCCTCCCATGAATGAAAAATCTAGTATTATTAATATACATCTATTTCCTCCAATAGATGCATAACCAGTTAAAACAGAATCATTTAACCCTGTGCGTTCAGTATCTTTTTGAGCTCTCTTAGCATAATCTGGATATTTATCATAAATATAATTAAATTCATCTGGTAATTCCTGATTAAATTCAACATAAGATTCTCTGTCCGTCAGTAAGTTTATCCTGTCATATGGTTTAATATAAAAATGAAAATTACAATTGTGACAAATTTTATAGGTAGAATATAATTCAGAATTCTTAATTTTCTTATCACACTGAAGGCAATTCTCTAAAGATTCAATAGAATAATCATCTATCAATTCATTAATTTCATCTGTATTTTCATTAGTAGAATTTTGATCCAAATTTCAGCCAAATCTATTGATGTATTTTAATTAATTATAACATCTCTTGATTTAATAGAATTCTGCATTGGGCCTACTATTCCTTCTTCTTCCAATTCATCCATTAATCTTGCAGCTCTTGGATAACCTATTCTAAGCTTTCTCTGAAGGAAAGAAATTGATAACTTTTTAGTTGATTTAGCTAATCCTACAGCATCGTTATACAAGCTATCTTTATTTGGATCTTCATCATCACTGTTTGTTGATTCATTAATTTGATTTAAATCATCAAAAACATTGATTTCATATTGAGAATTCATAAAAGAATTATTTCTCCAAAAGTTAACTAATTTAGATATTTCACTATCATTAATAAAACATCCTTGCAATCTAAATGGTAAAGAAGCATCAATTGGAAGGTATAGCATGTCGCCTTTTCCTAATAATTTTTCTGCTCCAGTTGTATCAAGTATAGTTCTTGAGTCAATACTTGAGCTAACACTAAAACTTACCCTACTGGGAAAATTAGATTTAATTAATCCAGTCACAACATCTACAGAAGGCCTTTGAGTTGCTATTACCAAATGTATACCTGTTGCTCTTCCTAATTGAGCCAACCTGCAAATAGATCTTTCAATCTCAACCCCACTAGTCATCATCAAATCAGCCAATTCATCAATAACTATGACTAAATATGGCATAGCATTAGTAAATTTTTTATTTAATTCAGATATATTTCTGACAGAATGAGATTCTAATAATTTATATCGTTTAAACATCTCATTAATTATTCCTCTAAAAACTTTTGCAACAGCATCTAACTCTACAATTACAGGAGTCACCATATGAGGTATCCCATTATATTGAGTCAATTCTACTCTTTTAGGATCAACTAGCAATAATCTTAATTGATCTGGTGATCTGCTATAAATTAAACTTGAGACAACAGCATTCATACATACACTTTTTCCACTACCAGTGGCTCCAGCAATTAACAAATGCGGCATTTTTGTTAAATCTATTGTAATGTTATCCCCACCTGATCCTTTACCTAAAGCAATTGGTAAAGAATCTTTTTGTAATAATAAATTTTCAAATGAAGAATCTTTTATAAGAGATTTAATTCCAATTATCCCCGGATTCGGATTAGGCACTTCAATACCAACAAGAGATTCTCCTAAAACTGGAGTTTCAATTCTTATCGAAGGAGTTTTTAAAGCAAGTGATAAATCTTTTTCTCTTGATATAATAGAATCTACTCTTACCCTGTTTTTTGATTCAACTTCTTTCATGATTTGCCGCCCATTTTCATCAGTCATAACATTTCCATCAGAATCAAACTGCTTTTCTTTTTTTGTTTTGGTAATCCAACCAGGTTTCAAACCATATAAAGTAACAACTGGACCAGGTTGAACTTGTCCAATTTCAACATCAACATCATATTGGTGTAAAGTATCTTGGATTTTTTGTGCAGTAGCATTAATTTCAGATTCTGAAATCGAAATTTCTTTTAAATCATCTAATAAATCTATAGATGGCAAATTATAAGATTTTGTATTTTTTGATAATTGTTTAACAGGTTCGTTTTTAGAATCAGAATCAAAATAACTAGTACTATTTTGCCGATTTTTTATTTTGGTATAATCATCAATTTTAGTTTCATTATTAATCCATAGAGGATTAGATTCTTGTTTATTTTCCGAAGAAATTTCGTTATCTTCCATTGCAATAAGATTTTCAGATAATTTTACAGTACTTTGTTCATTGCTTTTATCTATATAATCTTCCGGCTCTGATTGAGAATTAAGCAAAATTGTTTTTGGCAATGTTTCATTAGAAACAAATTTAGTTTTAGAAATTATTGAAATACAAAATCGAATAAATGATTTTACACTAATCAAAATAACCAAAGATGACATACTGAGTAAATTGTATAACAATTTAATCGTTTTAAAGGGAAATACACAAACTGGAATGGATAAGATAAATAAAAATATAGTTGTATAAAAAATTGACCTGGAAGAAATTTGCATGCTCTGACCTATACTTCCTCCCATAGACCCATCATTTGTTGATATAAAAGTATTAATAACAACTACATCTGATCTTATATTTCCAAACATAAATATTATAAAAACAGAAATAAGAATAAATACTACATTTAATTTCAAATAAAGTTTATTTAAACCTAAGAAGTAAAAAAAGAAAAAGTTTAAGGAATAAATAAACAAAATAACAGGAATGCTTAATCCTAAAAGGTTATTTGCTGATTCTATAAAATTCTTTATTACATCCATAACATCTTAAATTCTTTGATTTATGTAAGAATGATAGAGAATTTAATCTAAAATTACTATTTATCCAATGGTTAATTATATTAATAAAAAAATATAATTTTTTAAGATATCCCTTTTTTAGTTAAAAAATCTAAAGCGTCTTGAACAGTCAAAATATTCTCTGCGTCTTCATCTGAAATTTCAACTGGTAAATCATCAGTACTAAATTCTTCTTCAAAAGCCATTATTAATTCTACTAAATCCAGGGAATCTGCGTCCAAATCATTCATAAAAGAAGCTGAAAGAACAACTTTGTCTTCTTCAACTCCTAATTTGTCAGCAACTATATTTTTTACTCTATCTTCTAAACTCATATTCACTCCTTATAATACTATTTATATCTTATCATTTTGAACCAATGAATCAATTACCCCATTTATAAACGCAGCAGATTTGTCAGATCCAAAAACTTTAGCTATTTCTATAGCTTCATCCATTGCAATACTAGGATTTAATTCATTAAATTTTATTTCATAAATACATATTCTTAAAATACTTTTATCAATTATTGCTACCTGTTTCAATGGAAAAGAAGGAGCATAATTCTGAATTAACGAATCAATTTCATTTTTTTCCGTTTGAACGCCGGTTAAAATCTCATTTGCATATTTAATATCTAAATTATTGTAATTTGAGATATCACTTTTAAATCCATCAATTATTAGTTCGTCTAAGATAATTGCAGCCTGTTCCAAGTTGATTTTTAATTTATCATTAGATATCAAAAATTCTTCTCTATATAGATATTGTAAAGCTAAAATTCTTGAATAACTACGATTATAAGGGAAATGTTTTTTTTGAATCATAAATTTAAATATTACAATTCATTGATTCAGTTGTATCAATAGATGTTATTGCAGATTCAGAACTAATTCTTTTAATCATATTACCTAAAACTCCACCATGACCAAATTCTACAAAAGAATTAACGCCAGAATTTATCATAAATTTTACACTTCTATTCCAATCCACACAATTACATATTTGATTTATCAATTCTTCTTTTATTTCACTAACAGTTGTCAATGGAGTAGCTGTGCAATTTGCAATAATTGGAATTAAAGGGTCTTTAAAATCCAAATCACTCATATAATTTTTCAATTCTTCAGCAGCTGGTTTCATCAAATCAGAATGGAATGCTCCAGCAACTTTTAAAGGAATCGCTCTCTTAGCACCTCTTGATGTAGCTAAATCTACTGCTGATGCCACTGCACTTTTATTACCACTAATTACTGTTTGACTATCAGTATTAATATTAGAAACATATGTTCCGGTCTGTCTACTTATCTCATAAACCGATTGCTCATCTAATCCAATAATAGCAGCCATTGTACCTGGATTTTTTTCACATGCATCCTGCATAAGTTCCCCTCTTAGAGAAACTAATTTTGCAGTTTCCTCAAGGTCTAAAACTCCTGAAACATATAAAGATGTATATTCTCCCAAGCTATGCCCTGCAACATATTTAGGGCTAGGGAAATCGCTTGTACATCTTTCTTTCATAGCTTCATAACAAGCAATACTGACTGTCATTATTGCTGGTTGTGCGTTATAGGTTTGCATCAAATCATCATCAGGCCCATCAAATATAACTGAACTTAATTTTCGA
>VFGQ01000133.1 GCA_009391605.1 SAR202 cluster bacterium | reverse complement strand
TTGTAAAAAATGACATTTTAAATGACACTTCAAAATTTATAAATACTTCAGAAGATTATCCATTAATAAATATTTCACCTGACAAATCATATTTAAGTGTACTTAAGTCTAAATTTTATCCTACAGCTTTATATGATTCCCTTGCCTTGTATAAAACAGACGATATGTCTGAAATTATTGAAATTACTAATGCTCCTATAGGTTACTTTTGGGCTCCTGATTCTAGTAAAATTGCATTATTTACAGCAAATCAAAATAATGAGTACTATGATTTACATATTCTCAATATTGATAATTTGGAATTAAAAAAAATGTTTACATTGAAATTATCACCTGAACAACTTGAAATGATTATATTTTCAGATCAATTTGCACAATCACATAATATTTGGTCGCCTGATAGTTTGAAATTACTAATATCTGGTAATTTAGTTTTTAATAATGTTAATGATAATTCTGTTGATAAAAATTCAAACATTATATTAATTTCAGATTTAAATACTAAACCTAAATCTGAAATATTATTTAATGGAACAATAGCCTATTGGGGTAATTAATTTATTCAATCTAAGGTATAAATTTGGTTAAGAAACCTATGTTTTTCATTAAAATCAAGGCCATAACCTACAACAAATTTATCAGGAATTAAGAATAAATAATCATCTGGAATGAATTTACTATTTTGAATTTTTTTCTTTAATAATACTGAAGTTCTAATACTTTTGGGATTATTTCTTTTTATTAAATTTGTGATAAAACTTAAAGTATTACCAGTGTCACAAATATCATCAATGATCAATATATTTTGATTTTTTACATTTACATTAAAAGGAAGTGATACAATTTTATTTCTATTTTTGCCTTTATAAGATGAAATATCTACATACTCTATTGAATTTTCAAAATCGAGATACTCGTAAAGGTCCCGCAAAAATAAAACTGACCCTTTTAATATAGCAATAATAATTACTTCTTTATTTTGATAATTAGAATTTATTTTATCAGCAAATAATTTTATTGCATTTTTAATTTCATTATTTGATATAAGTAATTGCAAAATTGATAGAAAAGCTATTTGAAATGATTAAATCACCATTGTACAAACATTGGCATGACAATATGAATATATTCAGAATTATTTTCAGGTTTAATTAAGCCTGGGTTAGAATCCCCATTTATTTCTAGAATAACATTTTCACCATCAATTACATCTAATACATCAGACAAATATTTACTATTAAATGCAATTTTCGAATCCTCACCTGATGAATTGATTTCTAATATGACAGAATTTTCTCCTAATTCATCTGTTTTGGATGACATAAGTAAATTTTGATTTTGTTCAGAACTAGAAATTTCAAGTCTTATAATGCCATTACCATCTTTTGCTAAGACACCTAAGCTTCTTACTGCTGATTTGAAATTTATTTTTGGAATAGTGCATGAAGTTGAATTGCTGTCAGGTATAAGTGAGTTGAAATCTGGAAAGTTTCCTTGAGTTAATGTTGTTGTAAGTTGATAATTGTCCATTTTAAAAATTACTTGATTTGATGCCTTAGTCATAAAAATTGATACATCATCCTTTGTAAATGCGAGAATTCTCGAAACTTCAAGTAAAGATTTTGCTGGAACTATAAAATCGATTTCTGGAATATTTTCATTTGCTAATTCAAAAGAAATTATTGATAATCTAAAGCCATCAGCCGTAGCTAAGGTTAATATATTATTTGTAATTGAAAATTTAACTCCAGTAAGAACTGGTCTAGATTGATCTTGAGCTGCAGAGAAAATAACACTATTTATTAATTTGTTAAAAGATGATGGTGAAATTGTAAAAGTTGGATCAAGAGAATCAGATTCCGGTATAGGGGGAAATTCATCACTTGATTGTGTAATTAAATTTGAATTATATGGCCCACATTTTATAATCAGATTATTATTATTATTTAAATTTAAATCGATATTATCATTAGGGTAAGATTTAATTAAATCTGTAAAAATCCTTGCAGGGATGGTAGTTTCACCTTCATCCGATATTTCACAACCTATCCATGTATTAATTGCCATTTCAAGATTAGTAGCTGAAAGTTGCAATTTTCCATTGTTTGCTTTTAAAAGAACATTTTGTGTAATTGGTAATGTAGTTCTGCTTGCAACTGCTCTTGAAATATTACTTAAAGCTTTATCTAAATTTTCTTGTGTACATTGTAATTTCATATTGATTCTCTATAAAAAATTATAATTAGAGGACATTTATCAGTCAATGGTAAATTACGATGTTGCATTCATAAAATGCTTATATATTTCTTCAATTGGTTGATTTAACAAAGATATATTTATTCTAATATCAACTGTATTCTTACTATTTATAATACCGTAAGTTTCTCTATTAAGATCAGGTAAATAAATATTATTATTAATTAAATTTGATTTTATTTTGTTGTAATTATCTTTGGTATCAACATGCATTTGAAAGACATTGCTATGATTATCATTAAAATAAATTTTAAATTTTTCAGAATCATTTAACATTTTAAAAAGAATAATACCTTGATCGTATGCATTATTCATTTTATTCTCAAAATTACTTATCCCGTTTAATATGATTGCAGCATTTAAACTACTATTTGGGATACTGCCTCCAAACATTCTGCGAGTATGTTGCATTCCTTCTATAATTTTTTCTGGGCCAGACAGAATAGCTCCCCAGGGAGCGCCAAAGTATTTCCATAATGAACAATAAACTGTATCAAATATGCTTGAATATTTTTGTATTGGAATCTTTGTTGCAGCACTCATCATATATATCCGAGCTCCATCTAGATGTGTTTTAATATTATTGCTTTTAGCGAAATCTGTAATAAGTTTCATCTGTTCATATGGTATTACCTTACCTTGTTGTCTTCTTACCGGGCTTTCTATAACAATACATCCGATTTTTTTTGGCACTCTTGATATATTGTTTTTGGAAATTATTTCTTTCAGTTCAGATAATTCATAGCATGGTGAATTTAATCCTGATGGTATTAAATTTATTCCGCTTAAAGATTGTAATGTATCGCCTGAATCTTGGTAAATATGACTTTGCTCAGGAACTATTACTTTGGAGTTAACACCAGATAATTCTCTTATAGCTAAGTGATTTGCTAAAGTTCCTGTGGGTAAAAAAATTGATTTTTCTTTATTAAATATTTTTGAAAATTTTAATTCAAGATCCTCAACAATTCCCCCAATTGAATAAGAGTCAGGTTTAATATCATTAATATTTGGTAAATTTTTAATATTGTCAGCGAGAATTTGTGGTGAATTAGGTAATCCATCACCTGAAAAGGTTATACTGTTTTTAATGCTCTCCATTAGATTAATTTTTCTTCTTCAAATACATCAGCTAATATTTTAATACCCTCATGAATTTCATTAGGTGTATTGTAGCTATATGTTAATCTTAAATAATTATTCCTATCACGATTTGCTCTAAATAACCCTCCTGGATTGTATTTAACTCCCCTATCTACAGCTTTTCTTAATGTTTCCCATGAATCTGCGTTTTCAGGTAATTTCATCCAAAGCATCATTCCACCATTAGGTTTTGTCCATTCGCAAGTGTCAGGAAAATTTTCTTTTAAAGCACTTAGCATAGCATCACGTTTTTTCATTAAAGATTGTTCAACTTCTAGTCCATGTTCATATCCATGCTTATCTAAATAGTTATATACAGCCATAGTTGCTAATTGGCTAGGGCTTGTCCCAAATCTTAATTTTGCTAATTCATCTTTCACTGGATCTGGAACTACAGCATATCCTACCCTTAATCCACAACCAAGAAATTTTGTATAAGCTGAAGTATATATAACCGAATTAGTATCATCCATACCATACATAGCCGGAGGTAAAGGATCTCCATCAATTACAAAATCAGCATAACTTTCATTTTCAATAATTGGTACATTATATTTTTGTGCAATTTCTAATATGTCTTTCCTTCTTTTGAGAGGGATAGTGATACCTGTTGGATTTTGGAAAACCGATATTAAATACATAAATTTTGGGGTTATATTTTTAGATTTGAGAGTTGCTAAATTTTCTTCTAAACTTTCAGGTATTATTCCCTCATCATCACAGTCAATGTGTACAACATTTGCTCGTCTTGAAAGTAACATAGCCAAAGTACCTAAATAACTAAATTCTTCTATTAAAACTGTATCATTTGGTTCGAGAAAAATATCTAATAAAGTAGATATAGCTCCCCCTGCTCCTCCCGTAATGACTATTGAATCAGGATCTGTTTGAATTCCACGTAAATTGGATAATCTTTCTGATATTAAGGTTCTTAATTCTAAATATCCTTGAGGGTCAGGATAAGGTGCTAATGAATTACCATCTTTTAATATAATATCTTTTGTTGTTTCAGCAAATCTTGAATAATCCATACTATGTTGATCAGTATAAGTTATAGAAAAAGTATATTTTGTTTCATCCCTTAAGCCGTCTGGAAATGTAACTTCTGGTATATTGTGTGTTGTAAATTTGTTTTCGTAATTCATTAAATTCCCTTATAAATATCCTTGAAATTGATGAACTGATTATATCATTTATCGAATATTTTTGTGACATAGGATAGAATCAATTTTAATAACATTATTATTGTATATATAATTAAGATTATGAAATCTCATTTGACAATAGTTGGTTTTGGTATTGTAGGAGCAATGATCGCTGATACTTTATCAGATTATATTGATGATATAACTATTATTAATAAGAATAATGATAAAAAATCTGCATCATATCATTCATTTGCATGGATTAATGCATTTGACAAATCACCAGATTATTACAATAAATTAAATTTAGATTCTATGCATCTATGGCATGAATTATATAATAAAAATTTAGTATCAGACGACGAAATCAAATTTGGTGGAGATCTAAGATTATATAAAAATTCTAAAAGAATAGATTATTTACATAAATTAATCAATTCTGAAACCAATCATGGAAAAGAGTTTTTAGACATAAAGAAAATAAAGGACATTGAAAGTAATTTAATACTAGACAATTTTAATTTCGCTATACAGAGTAAATATGATGGGTGGGTTGAAACAGATATTTTAATTAATAGAATTAAAAAGAAGTTAATTGCTAAAAAAAATATTAAATTTATAAATGCTGAAGTTAAAAATGTAATATCTAAAAATAATAATGTTAAATATTTAGAATTAGATGATAACAATAAAACAAAAATATTTTCAGAAATGTATTTGTTTGCTGCTGGTTTTCAAACTAGTAAAATTGCATCTATGATGAATATATATCTTCCACAAATAATTAGTCCAGGAATTGTTATTTCCACAAAACCAACTACCAAAGTTCTAAAAAAATATTCATCTTTAAATTTAATAACTGAAAATGATATTCCGCATATTCATTTCAGACAAAACCATGACAATGAAATTATATGTGGTATTGGAAGTCAGGATGAATCTCAATTTATTAACCCAAATAAATTTACAGTAAAATTATATGATGAATTATCAAAATATTTAAAACATAAAATTGTTTATTCAGGATATAAGTATGGTTTACGTGTTATGCCTAAAGATGGACTGCCTATAATTGGATTATATGAAAATTCAAATGTATATATAGTGATGACTCATAGTGGAGTTACTTTAGCTCCAATATTAGCAAGAATTATCAAAACAGAAATAGTTGACAAACAACATGTATCTGAGATAGATTTTTATCGGATAAAAAGATTTTATAAATAACATTATTTAAAATGCAACCTAACAGTAAAATATTTTTAACACGAAATTGGCATGAAGAAGCAATAAATTTTCTTCGTGAAAAAAAATATGAAGTAATTACATGGGATAACAAAAATCCTCCTACTGAATTAGAAATTATAGATATATTAAAAGATTGTGTTGCTATTATTTCTGAATTTAACGATATAATTACATCAAGTATTATATCTTCAGCCCCTCATTTAAAAGTAATTTCAAATAGAGCTGTAGGATATGAAAATATAGACATAAAAGCTGCAAAAGATCGTGATATTTTAGTTGGAAATACTCCTGGTGTTTTAGTGGAAACCTGTGCTGATTTCACAATGGCATTATTGTTAAATATAGCTCGAAACATCACATACTCCAATAGAGATGTATTAAAAGGTAAATGGCAAACTTTTTATCAATTACCTTATTTAGGTTTTGATATATATAACAAAAGTTTAGGCATAATCGGACTTGGACAAATTGGGACAGCGTTTGCAAAAAGAGCTATTAATGGTTTTAATATGAATACATACTATTGGTCAAGAAATAGAAAGCCTGATATAGAGGAACAAATTGGAATCAATTGGATTGATAATATTAATGATTTAGTTGCAAACTGTGAATATATTTCAATTCATTGTGCATTAACTCCTGAAACCCACAAAATTGTTGGTAAAGAACAATTTTCACTTATGAAAAATGTTAAATTAATAAATACTTCCAGAGGAGCAACTTTAGATCAAGATTCATTAATTGATGCTATAAATGCAGGAAATATATATGCTGCTGCACTTGATGTCACTGATCCGGAACCACCTGATTATAAAAGTGAGATTATAAACCATCCAAAAGTATTAGTTACTCCACATATTGGGAGTGCAAGTAATGAAACTTTTAAGAAAATGGCTATGATTGCAGCGCAAAACATTGTGAACGCATTAGAAGGTAATGAAATGGTTTCGCAGGTTAAATTATAATAGGATTTAACCTACAACTTCTTTATAGATACGAAGATAATTTAATCCAAGCATTTTTCTGATTTCTTCTTCATTAAAACCTCTTTCGGCTAATTTTATTGTAAGATTTGGCCAATCTCCAAAATCATTATAACCTTCAAGTTTAATTCCTGTTGCACTTGGCCCATTAACTCTATGCTTTTCTTGCCATCCTTGCCAAGAAAATTCTCCTGCTTTTGCAAATGGCATTTCCCCGGGGTATTCAAATAAAGATTCTGTACCTGGTCCAGGGCCCATTTTGTCTGTTCCAATACATACATGATCAATCCCCATAATATTTACAAGGTGTTCAATATGCATTGCCCAATGATCTAGATTTCCTGTATCAGATCCCTGGATAAAACCGGGAATAATTACAACTCCAAAGAAACCGCCATTGTCTGCAATAGCTTTGGCTAATTTGTCTCCCTTACCTCTATCATGTTTAAATACTGCAGCACTTGCTGAGTGAGTGATTACAACTGGAGATTTTGATGTTTCTATAGTATCCCAGCCTACCTGTTCACTACAATGACTAACATCAACCAGTATATTCATATCATTAAGTTTACTTACTAATTCCTTCCCAAAATATGTTAGTCCGCTTTTGTGTAATTCAGTACAACCATCACCAACTAAATTTCTTAAATTATAGGTTAACTGCACAACCCTTAATCCCAAATTATAGAAAAAATCGACTTTGTTTAAATCAGTTCCAAATGATGTTGTGTCTTGAAAATCAAAAATTATTCCATATTTATTTGTTTCATGGGCTTCAACAATATGATCGGATGTAGTAACTAACATTAACTTTTCAGGAATAGCATTAATAATTGAAATTGCATTAGCTATTCCGTTTACTGAAATTTCATATGCATCTTCCATTTTGGCAGGGCCGGCATAAGTTCCACTAGCAACAGTAACTCCAGATTTATTCCATAAATCAATATACTGATTTCTCGCATCTTGGTCATTTTGAATTTCATCTGCAATCATATTTGACAAATGTCCTCTTGCTTCCCCTCTTGTCATGCCGTCTTTAAACCATTCATCTAATGTTTCTTTCATGTTTTTTGTAAATAAAGCACCAGAGGTAATTGGAGGTTGCTGAGAATCTATAACTAATGAATCATTATGTAATTGTATTGCTTCTTGTTTGCTAAGAATTGGTTTATCTCTATATGTCAATTTACTATTCCTTTTGATTTAATTTTTTAAAAAATTCAGGATTATAATATTTCCCAGGTGAAACATTTTCTTTTATTGCTAAGTCTTTAATAGTCTTTTCATCCTTTTGATGTTTTTCACACCAAATTAATACTTCATTTATAATAAAATTTGGAACAACTACAACACCATCATCATCACCTACTATCAGATCATCAGGTTTTACAACAGCTTCTCCGCATGAAATGGTTACGTTTGCTTCATAAGGCCATACATCAGGTATTCCAATTGAACCAGTTCTCCCTGCTGAAAATATTTTAAAGTTATATTGTTTTACTTCATTTAAATCTCTTATTGCTCCGTCTGTGACTACCCCTTCGGCTTTATTCATATATAGATTTAAAAATTTTACATCTCCTCCTACACTTGCGTGATGAAATCGCATAGCATCTATTACTAAGACATTTTCTTCTGTGCAACTAGACATTGCTTCAAATTCAGGGGAATTTTCACCAGCAGGTTTATCATTTATAATATCAAGTCTTGGAGGAACCATTCTTAATGTACGAGCAAAACCTACTAACACTTTACCCATAGTTTGATTATGTACTCCTCTCATAAAAGTTTTTTCATATCCTGATGCAGCATTATATTCATTTTTAGTCTTTTCAATTAAAACTGCTCTAATTCCACCAAATATAGTTGCTGAATCTAATTTTCTATATCGTTCAATGGTTTGCAGCCTATTCATTTTATTGTTCACCTGTCAATTATTGGCAAAATTATATGTGATGGATATTTATTGGAAAAATAAACAGTATTATTAGCTTTAATTTGCTTTTTATTTAACCCTATTGGTTCTCCTGTATTTGGATTAAAATCAAATCTTGGATAATTGGAACTTGAAATATCAACTCGAATTTTGTGATCTTTTTTAAATATATTACTTGTAGGGTATAAAATTATATGTATTTTATATATTTCATCTTTTTTCATGAAATTTTCTTGTTTATAAGAATCTCTATATCTCATTCGTTGTATTCCATCAGTTAAATTGAATGAAAATCCTTCAGGGAAGGAATCACTGTGGGGATATACATCAATAAGTTTAGCTGTAAAATCAGTATCTAGACAATCAGATGAAACGTATAGAATACATTCTATAGGACCAGTTATTTCAGTATCCGTTTCTAATTGCGTTGATTGAAAAGATAATACATCCATTCTTTCAGAAAGATTAGGATATGGTGAATTAGATCCGTAAAATCGCTTGTCTTCTTTTTGATTGAAACCACCGGGATTTACAATATTATACCTTCTTAAAGCAGTTGGGACATCGGTTGGATTTTTAGTTCCAGGAGGTAAAGGGTTAACTCCAGCTAGTGAAGATATGTTAGCTCCTATTGTTGGTACTGGATTTTCGGGATCATAGATATATGATGTTGAATAATTACCTGTAGGTTTTGATTTTGATAAAACATTATCATTATTTAGATAATATTCTATAAAGTCTGTATTTTTTAATGGCCATTGGGTTTCTTCTCTCCAGTACCCTCCATGAAATAATCTTCCGTCTTTAGTTTTATGCCCATCACCTGAACCCATAACAAAAATTTTAATCGGCGCATCATATAAATATTCTG
>VFGQ01000128.1 GCA_009391605.1 SAR202 cluster bacterium | reverse complement strand
AAGAACTTAAATGATGACAACTTCAAGGCGCTGGGTGGTAATAAAGTTGCATCGATGGCAAAAGCAATATGGAGTACAACTGGTGGAGATGCAGCAACTGGTGGAGCTAAACCAATAGGAAGCGATAAAGCTAAAGGAATGGCAAAAGCTATGGGGAAAGATGATATAAAAACTTTAGCAAGTAATCAAATCATTGGACTAGCAACAGGTATTGATCCAAAACAGATTTCTGATTTAGGTTCTGACAAACTAGTTACAATGGTAGATAAAATAGATGTCAAAGATGTTAAATCTTTGGGCAGTGATTCTTTGTCGTCAATGATGAGTGGAGTACAGGGAACACAAATTGCTGATCTGAAAGATGACAAAAAAGTTTCAATTGTAGATAATTTAGGTGCTAATTTCTTCGGGGCATCAAAAGCTACTTTTGCAGATATAGACAAAGTTACTGATTCAACTACTAGGCCAACAATAACACCTCCAACAGTTTCAACAAAAATAGTTGCGTCAACGGGAGCTAATGGGGTCTTTTCTAAATCAGGTTTATTCAAGACAAAAAAATAAAATATAATCTCTATATTGGATGCTTCAAAAAAAGATTAATTCGCATATAGTAATTATAGGAGCTGGAATAGCCGGATTATGTATCAGTCTTTATTTAACAAAAAATAATATTCCACATATTATTATAGAAAGAGGAGACGTAGCTAATACCTGGATTAAAGAAAGATGGAAAAACTTCCACTTGGTAAATCCAAATTGGGCTATTAAAATTCCAGAATTTGGCTTTGGATCAAAATATTTCCCTTCGAATAATCCAGATGGTTTCTTAAATAAAACTGAAACAGTAGATTTTATTCAATCGTTTGCTAAATATATTGGATCTGAAATCTATACAAATGAAAATGTAAATTCAATATCAAAAGAAAATTCTGATTATAGAATTGTAACAACAAAAAGAACTATTAAAACAAAAACAGTAATAATTGCTTCAGGTGCATTTGGTGATTCATATATTCCCAACATGAATTCAGAACTGAACAAAAACGTTTTGCAATTACATTCATCAGAATATAAAAGCATCGATAAATTGCCAGAAGGTGGCGTATTAGTAGTAGGGGCCGGACAGTCAGGGGCACAAATTGCTGAAGAATTATTAGAAAATGGCAAAGAAACCTGGCTAGCAGTCAGTAAATGCGGAAGAAGGCCAAGAAATTATAGAAGTAAAGATTCTTCATGGTGGAACTATGAAATGGGGTCATTTGATAAAACTGTAGATGATGTCCCTTTTGAACAACGCTGGGGTTGTAGTCCGCATACTTCTGGTAGTCGAGGTGGACATGACATTAATTTAATCACTCTTGCAGAACAAGGTTTAAAATTATGTGGCACTGTAAAAAACTGTAATTCAAATAAAATTGTATTTGATGATAATTTACATCAAAATTTAATTTTTTCTGATCAGCATGCAATTAATTGGGCAAAAAAAGTTGATGATTATATTATAAAAAATAATTTAAAAATGCCTCCGGAAAAAATCAGAGAAGACAAAAGAATAAATAAATATAAAGAAAATAATATTTTGGATATTTCTGCACCTGAAAATATAAGTAGCATAATTTGGGCCACAGGATTCAGATATAATTTTGATTGGATTAATTTAGATATAACCAATGAACTCGGACATCCAATACAAAAAAGAGGCGTAACTAAATATAATGGATTGTATTTTATGGGTCTTCAGTGGATGCATTCATCAAAATCCGCTCAATTTGTAGGAGTAGCTGAAGATGCAGAATTTATAGCAAATGATATTTTATCGAAGAACATTA
The DNA here is from genome assembly GCA_009391605.1 of SAR202 cluster bacterium. Next base: position 5,441 of record VFGQ01000128.1, on the reverse strand, counting down.
TTTAAGAGCTGATATAACTCTATTTGTATCGAAATACAAAAAGCAATATAGTGTACTTAAGGATTTAAAATGTCTCAAAAACACCAAACGACAAATAAATGGGAAAATTATGAAAGATACTATCATTATGCCCCATTAAAACATTTGCAAAAAATTTTAAAAGATAAATATATTAAAACTACTGAATCTAATGTTCATCAGGATAAATCTCAATCCGGAGATGATGTTGTATGGCTTTTCAGAAATAAAATAGATGATAATAATATCAACAATGTACCAGAAATGCTAATAATACCAAGCGTTCTTGGCAAACAGCATGATAGACCAAAAACCCAGGTAGAATTTGCTTTAATGCTACCCAAAGATAATAAATTACAAAGAGCAGATATATTTTATAAAGAACAAAAAGCAGATATAAGTTGGATAAGAACCTTAGAAGATATAGGAGGAATGAAATTCGATCAGCAATGGATATATAAAGATATTATTCCTTTTAAGTTTTTTATAGGTTTCAGATTCTTATTTAAATTCATAAATACTGAAGAAAGTAAATGGAGCAATGCGTGGTATAAGCATAATAGTAAAACTATCAAGCCATATGGTAAAGAAAGGCAAGTACTAATAAACAAACAATGGCATGAAAGAGGAATAAGGTTTTAAATTAAGCCATTATGCAACTGCTTTTGCCGTGTAGGCTGCACTTAAATCATGTTGTTCAAATTCCAAAGGTTTCTCTCCTAAAGCAAATTCATATAATGCTGCTTTATATATACCTTCAAGTGTATATATCACTGATACTGAAATAGCTGCAAATAAAACGCCTATCCCAATTCCCAGAGTGGGATTTAACAAACCGAAAAACCATCCTAAAGCGCCACTTACTGCAATTGCCAAAATCTGAATAATTCCAAATCCGAAATTAGCAGTCACCTGATCTCCCCATGTTTTCTTAAATAAACCTGAAGATTTTTTTATGGCTGAAATAGGTGACATATTTTCAGCTACAATAATTGGAACTACAAAAAATGTCATCATAGTCCATCCCGCTTGCAACATACTACCAAACAATTGCCTCATAAACCCACCTCTTCTATTTCCTTTTATAGCTGCAATTAAAATTGCAACAATTGTAACTATTATTGACCATATAAAAATATGATGAATATGTTTGAGGGCATGATTCATAGCCGATGCTACATTTGGATCGCCACCTCTTAATCTATGTAAAGCTCCTGATACTAAAGCTGAATTAAATAATACGATCAAGAAATTTGCTGCAAATAGTAAAATAATTTCTGGTATAAAATCACTTAAAGAACTACTTTGAGTTTGGGTTTCCTGAATATCAATTAATCCCATTGACCACATTATAAATGCCAAAGCTAATACTGAAATTGCTGCCATTATTGGGAAAAAAATCAATTCTTTATCTTTTTTTAGCACACGAACACATAATTTAATTGTATTAAAAGTATTTGAAATACGTCTAAACAAAATCTTCTCCTGCAATACTGATATATATAAAATCTATATTTAAAAAAATACTAACACATAATATTATAAAATCTAAATAAGTTATTAGGTTAAGATTTGAAATTTAAACAACACAAAAAAAATATTTCTGAATTAAATATATTTGGAATTAATCCTGTTAAAGAAGCAATTTTAACAAATAAGGCAAAACACATTTACATTTCAACAAATTTCACACAAAACAATAGAGTTTTAAATTTATTAAAAACTGCTAAAAACAAAAAAATCCCACTATCTATAGTTGAGCATAATAATTTTCAAAAACAATTTGGAACGAAATCAGGGCAAAATATAGTGGCTACAATTTCTTTAACATTTTTAAAATCAATAGATGACCTTATGATTAGCAATAATGAAAATTCAAAAATACTAATAGTAGACAAAGTGCAAGACCCAAGAAATTTAGGTGCTTTAATCAGATCAGCCGAATCCGCTGGATTCGGAGCAATAATATTATCAAGCAATAATGCAGCAAAAATAAATTCAACTGTAGTAGAAAGTTCATCAGGAGCAATTTCTCATATTCCAATAATTGACAATCAAAATATCAATCAAATAATTAAAAAATTAAAAGATAATAATTACTGGGTCATAGGCTTAGACATGGATGGGAATAAAGAATATGAAGAATATGATTTTTATGGAAATATTGCTTTAGTGATAGGAAGCGAAGGTTCTGGTATATCAAAATTAACTAAATCTTTATGTGATCAAATATATAAAATATCTATGAAAGGTAAAACTGAGTCTTTAAACGTATCTGTGGCAGCAGGTATAATGATGTTCAAAATCAGTAATTCCTAAAGGACGATTAATGGAACGATATCCTATAAATTTAAATGAATATGAAGAATTAGCAGAAAAAATACTACCTCACAATATTTGGGATTACATCGAAGCTGGAAGAGGAGATGAAATATCTTTAAAAAGAAATACCCAAATTTATAACGAAGTATTTTTAAGACCCAATAAAATGGCGGATATTTCTAACATTAAAATGTCTACAACTATTCTTGGAGACAAAACATCATTTCCATTAATGATTGCTCCGGCAGGGGGTCACACTTTTTGTGATGAAGATGGGGAACTATCTACAATTCGCGCCGCTAAAAAAGAAAACATAATAGCTGGTGTTGGTACAAATTCATCTTACACAATAGAAGATATTGCTAATGAAACTAATACTCCATTATGGTTTCAAATATACCACCTCACAAAAGAAATAGATGAAATGCTAGTAAGAAGAGCTGAAAAATCAGGATATAAAGTAATTGCTCTGACAGTTGATGGTCCGGTACCAGGAATGGATAACCTAAGACCTAAAGAAAGGGACATCAGAAATGCATTTGTAACTCCACCTAATACTGAAAGAGTAAACTTAATTGGAGAAATCGCAGGATTAGGTTACAAACATGGAGATCCGGAAGTATTATTAGGCGGATTAAACCCAGATGAACAGTTATTATGGGAAGACATAACTTGGTTTAAGTCATTAACTGATTTACCAATTGTTATAAAAGGATTGCAATCTGCGCATGACGCCAAAAAAGCAGTAGAATACGGAGCTGATGGTATTGTAGTTAGTAACCATGGCGCAAGAGGAGTTGATACACTTATGCCTAGCCTTCAATCGTTACCTGAAGTAGTAAAAGCTGTTGATGGTAAATGCGAAGTATATTTAGATGGTGGAATTAGAAGAGGTACTGATATATTAAAAGCTTTAGCATTTGGAGCAAAAGCAGTAATGATTGGACGACCTTTTTATTGGGGATTAGCTGTTGGAGGTGAAAATGGAGTCAGAGATGTTATTCAAATATTAAAAGATGAATTAGAGGTGGCTATGAAATATTGTGGCATAACTGATGTTGAAAACATCAACCCTGATTTACTATCATATAATTTTAGTTAACTTAAATGGATATATAATGAAATTTGGCAATTATACAATTAACAATCCGGAATCTTTTGAAACTCCTGAATATGTAATATTTGAAAACATATTACAACATAACATAGACACAATTTTATCTATGGTAAAAACACCTTCAAGATTAATTCCTCACGCAAAAACACATAAATCCAGAGAAATGCTAAACTTTCAAATTGCCAGAGGAATAACACGACATAAAACATCTACTTTAGAAGAAATTCAAATCCTCTCTGAATGTAATCCAGAAGAACTTATTCTTGCTTATCCTCTTGCATCAGAAATAAAAGCAAAAAGATATAGTGAAATCATTAATCAGAATAAAAACATAAAATATAGTGCTATTGCTGGTACAGTCTACCATCTAGATATTTTGTCAAAGATTGAAAATCTAGATGGGGTTTATATCGATTTAGATACAGGTATGCATAGAACGGGGATAGATGTAAACGAATCTGATGAATTACTCAAAAAATTATTTACTGATTCTAATTTAAAATTTAAAGGGATTCATGGATATGACGGACATTTGGTTGGAATTTCAGATTTAGAACAAAAAAAAGAACATGTGAGGGAAAGTATCAAAATAATAGAGCAATTTAGAGATAAAATCTCAAACTACACATCTCAAACAGATTATGACATTATTGTTGGAGGTTCTTGGTCATTTCAATATTACTTGGATGATACTGATTATAAAGTTTCACCAGGAACATGGATTTATTGGGATTCAAATAATATCAGACAACCAGACTTAAATTTCCAGGTAGCAGGACTAGTATTAGGCCAAGTTATTGACGAGGACAAAATTAGAAAAACTGTAACTGTAGATATTGGTGCAAAATCTATTTCCTGTGATCCTTTAACTCCTGCCAGATTTACAATAGAAGGAAAACCAGGTGCAAAGCTTGTTTCTCAAAACGAAGAACATGGTGTAATTGAACTAAATGGCGAAAATCTCAATGTAGGAGATTATATACTTGGCTCTCCGGGGCATGCCTGTACAGTCCCGCCTAAATACCCATATGGACTAAAAATAGACACAGATGGAAATATATCCGGGAAAATAACTAGTGATGCCAGGGACAGGAAATAATTTATTTGTTTTTATCTATAATTTTCTTTTTTGGCATATCAGCATTAATCTTGAGTGGATTCTCTTTTAGCCAAAGTGCCATTAATTTTTCATACCGATCTTTATTGGAGACCTTATCAAATTCCTTAAACCATTCAAAAAGTATAGTGTGAGATGTTGGGATTTGTTCTTTTGGTAAATCTAATTGCTGAATATATCTAAAGGCTATCCTAGGAGTAATATATGGAACTAAATCATATAATTCTTTTGCTTGTTTCTTTGCTTCCAAATATCTTGTTTTAGGCATTACCACTCGTCTTTTTCACTAATTCTATCTTAATAATTTATTTATTATCCTGCATAAATTTTTTTACAAAATCTTTATGTTCTTTAGTTTGCCTAGCCTGTGAAAAGATATCACCTTCGATTTCTAAAACTTTATCATAATCTTTATGAAAGTTATTAAAAATCATTTCTTTAATAACTTTATTATGCCAATTAGAATTTTCTGCAATATCTTTGCTTATTTTCAAAGATTCATTATATAAATCATCTGGATCATAATTTTTAGATATTAATCCTATTCTTTCAGCTTCTTTTCCATCAACAAATTTTCCTGTTAACATTAATTCTGAAGCTGTACTAATCCCTACAATATCTGACAATCTACGTGTACTACCATATTCAGGTGTTAATCCTATTTTTACAAATCTAAAAGAAATTTTTGCATCTTTAGATGCCAATCTTATATCAGCAAATAAAAATAATGTTATACCCATTCCTACTGCAAAGCCATTTATCGCAGCAATTATTGGCTTTGATCTTATAAATAAATCAATTAAGTCATTCCATGAAAGAGGCGATCTTTTTTTTGTATTCCCCTCCTGAAATCCTGCTACATCTGCT
>VFGQ01000044.1 GCA_009391605.1 SAR202 cluster bacterium | reverse complement strand
TATTTTAAATAATATTAAACAATTAGAAAATGGTAAATGGACTTGGAAATATGATTCATTCTTAAGATCTGGATTTAATAACAGGAATGCTCATCAAAAAAATGAAGATCAATGGAAAATTTTAGAAAAAATCAAAACACCTACACTTATTGTGAAGGGTGGAAAAAGTGATATACTTGCTCAATCAACTCTTAAAAAAATGTCAGATGTAATGGCAAATGCCCAATCAGTAACTGTTGAAGAAGCTGGACATCTTGTACCTGGTGATAACCCTATAGAATTTACAAAAATACTACTCAAATTTCTATCAGAATAAATGATGGAATCCCAACTTAGAAAATCAAAAAAAATTTTCTATGGATGGTGGATAGTAATAGCAGGAACTATAGTTAATGCTGTAGCAACTGGAACTTATTGGCATGGATTTGGAGCTTTTTTCGACCCAATAGTAAATGAATTCAAATGGAGCCGTGCATTAACTTCAATTGCCCCTGCATTACAAAGATCAGAAGGAGCTGCTTTTGGCCCGTTTGTTGGTGTAGCTATTAATAAATTTGGACCAAGAAATGTAATGCTATTTGGCATAATTTTATGTGGAATTGGATTCATTACTTTAAGTCATACAAATTCATTATTATGGTTTTTCATATCTACGAGTATATTAACTCTTGGGTTAACTTTTGGTACTTTCTTGGTAGTAAGTACTTCAGTTGCTAACTGGTTTATCCAAAAAAGAGCTTTAGCACTATCTGCAGCATCAACAGGTTCAGGTTTTGGTGGTTTTTTAGTCCCTGCACTAATATGGCTTATTTCAATTCAAGGATGGAGAAATTCATTAGAAATAATAGGAATAGGGTTCTTAATTATAGGTATTCCTTGCGCTCTAGTTATGAGAAGTAAACCAGAAGATTATGGTATGTTCCCAGATAACATAGATCCTAAATCAAGCAAAAATCCTAATGTTATTAAAGAAAAAAACTATGGTACAAAAGAAGCTTTAAAATCTCAAACTTTTTGGATATTTGCCATGGTACTTGGGATATCACAATTAATGATGTCAGCAAATGTTCATTTAATTCCAGCACTAACTAGTTTTGGTTTTACAAGACAAATGTCAGGGTACATTATAGGAATTGGAGTAAATATAACAAACTTCACTGGGAGAATCTTATCCGGATTATTTGGAGATCGATTGAATAAAAAACACATCTTAACATTCGCATTTTTTTGCCAATGTATAGGATTAGTAATTTTTTCATATAGTACAAATATGTTCCAATTAATATTTTTTATGTTTTTTTGGGGTTTAGGTTTTGGCTTATCAGTGCCAACCAGGCTGGCAATTACAGGAGATTATTTTGGTAGAACCAATTATGGAACTATTTTGTCACTAATTATGACTGTAGGTTCAATCTTTGGAGTAATATCTCCAGTTGCTGTAGGTTGGGGATATGATGTGCTAGGAAATTACAGACAACCATTCTTAATATTGGCTCTCATCTCAAGTATAAGTATACCAGGAATGTATTTTATACAACCTATTGATAATAAATCTAAATAATAACTTTGTTTTGAAAACAAATTAAAGGATGTCCGGGTTTTAATTCCACATCAACTTTTGTACCAATATTATAATCATTTATATGAGATGAAAGACTTTTAACTAATTTACCAGAATCCAATTTTACATTATATATATAATACATACCTCTATATTCTCTAGATACAACGAATCCATTGCCATTTTTTGTTTTATTAATACGTACATCATCAGGACGAATCATTATATTAACTAATTCTCCATTTTTAGCTTTAGTTTTAATTTCTACTTCACCAATTTCAGTTTCCGCATGATTATTTAAAACTTTTGCTTCAATAAAATCTGCCAAACCTATAAATTCTGCAACAAATTCATTCTTTGGGTTTTGGAATACGTCTGTATTTCTATCAATTTGCTGTATTTTACCTTCATTCAATACTAAAATCCTATCTCCCATATATAATGCTTCTTGTTGATCATGTGTTACAAACAAACATGTTATATTTAAATATTTTAAAATCCTTCTGACTTCCATTCTTAACTGCATTCTAAATCCCGGATCAAGATTTGAAAAGGGTTCATCCATTAATAAGATTTTTGGCTTAGGAGCCAAGGATCTTGCCAAAGCTACTCTTTGTTGTTCTCCTCCTGAAAGTTCATCAGGATACCTATCACGTAAATGATAAATCCCACACATAAGCATTAAGTCTGTCAAAGATGAGACCTGAGACAAAGTCTTAGAATCTTTATCATTTTTTATACCGTAAGATATATTTTCTGTAACTGTCATATGAGGAAATAAAGCAAAATCTTGAAAAACTATACCCACATCTCTTTTCTCTATTGGTATATTAATGTTATCTGAAAATACTACAGAATCAGAAATAACAACTTCACCTTCATCAGGATTTTCCAATCCTGTAAGGCACCGGATCAATGATGTTTTCCCTGATCCACTAGGGCCGACCAATGCTAATATTTCAGATTTTTCTAATTCGAAAGAAATATTATCAATAATTATATTTTGATCAAAATTCAAAGATAAATTATTTACTATTAAATCTTTTATTTCATTTTTCATTCTAAAAACATATTATTTATTGGTTTTGCTAAATTTTATCTTTATATCTTCAACATGTACAGACAAATAAGTAGGAATAGATATTATAAGGATTAGTAAAAAACTACCTATACCTGCTGCAGAAAAATTAGCCTCCTCTAAATTATCCCAAATTACAGTAGATAAAGTATAAAAATTTAAAGGGGCTAAAATCAATGTAACAGGTAATTCTTTTGCAGTTAATATGAATACATTTAAAAAACCTTTCATAATACCTGGCAAATAAAGAGGGAATAAAATATTAGTAAAAGTACTATAAAAACTTTTCCCTAGGGATTTAGAAGCTACAGTATATTTTTCACCTACCAAATGAACATTAGTTCTTACAGGGACATACCCTGCTGATAAAAACAATACTGTATATCCTAAAATTAAAATTATCCATGTCTGGTATATTGAGAAAAAATAATTTATTGAAAAATATACAAATGCTAAAGCAATAACCAATCCAGGTAAGGTATAGCCAAAATACATTAAATTCTCAAAAACCAATCGTAATTTATTATTCTTTTTTGAAATATTTAATACCAAAAATAAACTAATAAAAACACAAAGAATAGAATTTATTGTCGCTCCGCTAAAAGTATTAAATACTGCTGACCATTTTATTAAATCTAAAGTTTTTATAAATCCTATATTTGTCCTAAATATTAAATTAAATATCATTAAAAATGGTATAAAAATACTAGTTAGTACAACAAGGAAAAGAATCAACTGAACTAAAATTTCATATTGCTTTAAATCAAATAATTTTAAATTTGACAAATTAGAGGGTTTTTGGGAAATCTTATAAGAATTTAAAATAGACATCTTAATAGAATAAAAAATTATCGGCATTGAAATTAGTATTAAAATAAGTGCAGAAGAAGCAGCCCCAGGAAAATCAAAAGATCTGTACTTTGTATATATTGCTAAGGTAAATGTGTTAAATTGTAAAGCTGAAACTGCACCAAAATCACTTAAAGTATATAAAGCAACTAAAATACTTCCGCCAAATAAAGAGTTCTTTATATTAGGAAATATTATTCTATAAAAAGTTTTAAAATGATTATGCCCCAAGACCCTAGAAGCATCCTCTAATTTCCTGTCAACCAATTTCAAACCAGTAGATAAATTTATATATATATACGGAAAACATATTAAAGATAAACATAACCATGCTCCCCAAAAACCATATACATCAGGCATATCAACATTAATTCCAAAATTATTTAAAAATTGATAAATTTCTCCTTTAGGGCCATAAAACAAAACAAATAGATATCCTGCCAAATAACTTGGAATAACCAAAGGAACAATTAACAATATTCGCCATAATTTAGCAAATTTAAGTCTACATATTTCTGTTGCCCATGATAAAAATAATGAAATAATAATAGTAGTAAAAGTTACAGATAATACCAAAACAATAGTATTCAATATTAATTGAAAATAATAAATAGTGAATAAATTATTTAATGAGAAAAATAAGTTAGATATTCCAAATTGGAATAAATAAATAAAAGGTATACAAAATAAAATAATTATTAAATAAATGACAAATTTTATAACAATCATGCTTATTTCCTATATTCAAATAATTTAATTATTATTTAGTATTCTAATTGTGTTATTTTGGAAGAGCTCCGACTTCTTGTAATAATTTTGCTGATCCTTGTATATCTGCAAGATCAGATAAACTTATACTTACTTTTGTTACTTCATTCAGGGGTGTTAATAAAGGATGTATTTTAACACCTTCTATTAGAGGATATTCTCTTGTAGAGTTAACAAAATAATTCTGGGAAATTTGCGAAATCATAAAATCTATAAACTGCTGAGCATTATCCTTATTTTTTGCCGTACTTAAAATACCTATCGGAGATACCATAACCAAAGATCCTGGCCCGCCAGATTCTAAATGAAGATTCCTGGCTTTAAACTTGTCTCCTTCACCAGAATCCAGAATAAATTTATACAAGTAATAATGATTCACTAATCCAATATCAATTTCAGCTTTACCTACAGCTTCTACCTGAGGAGTATTTTTTGGATAAACTTTTACATCATTAGCCATCATGCACTTAACCCAACTTTTAGTTTTATCTTCTCCCCATATTGTCCTCATA
>VFGQ01000136.1 GCA_009391605.1 SAR202 cluster bacterium | reverse complement strand
TTCTGTAACAGAATTTGTGAAATATCGTTATGGGTCTTTAGGCCATAGCTTTGTTGCAATAATTTCAGTTTTTTATATGCTGGTTTTTTTATGTGCTGAACTTACTGGTATTTCTTCTGCGGCAAATTTGATTGGAGGAATGCCTAATTGGATAACTGCATTAATAATTGGTTTATGCGCATCTACTTATGTTGTTGTTGGGGGAATTAAGGCCTCTATATTAACTGATAAATATCAGTTTAGATTTATATTACCTTTAATAATCATTGGTGTGTTAGCTATCTATTTTAATAGCTCTGTTACAAAAGAATTTAATAATCTTGATCATAATTTAATCTCATTTTCTAATTGGACAGGAGGTAAATTTGGCTTAACTTTGATGATAGCCATACTATCTGCTAATATGTTTCATCAAGGATTATGGCAGAGGATTTATAGTGTTACTGATAATAAATCTTTAATAAAATCTTTTTCAATATCAGGAATTATTGTGATCCCGGTAGTTTTCATATTTGGATTTATTGGAATCTTGGCTGTAGGAATTGATACTGCTTCTAATCCTTCAATAGCTTTGTTTGATACTATTATGAAAATATCTCCTCAATGGGTGATAATGGTTTTTCTTGTTTTGGCTGTAATGTTGGTTGCAAGTAGCCTTGATACATTGTTTAATTCTATATCAAGTATTATTGGAACTGATTTAAAAGATTTTCTTTCAAAAGATTCAAATTCTCCATTTACAATTTCCCTGAGTAAGGCTGTGAAAATCACTCCTTATTTATGTTTGATTCCTGCAGTAATTATAGCTTCTCAGGGATATAGTGTCCTTTATTTGTTTTTAATTGCAGATATGGTTTGTTGCGCTATTTTATTCCCAGTATTTTTTGGTTTGTATAGTTCTAAATTTAATGGGAATGATGCAGTAATTTCAATGATCACAGGATTAATATTAGGCACATTACTTTTTCCAAAACCTGATTGGTCACCTTTAGTTTCTTCAATCCCATATTCAGGAGATTTATTTGTTTCTTTCTATATTTCATTCTTATCTTCAGCTTTAATTTCCTTGATATTATTTGTAAAAAACAATATATCTTCTAAGCCAGGTTTTGTTTTTTCATCATTAAATAAAAATATATCTGCATTAGATTAATTATTAATTCCTTTTTATTGATTGAAAAGAAATTGATTTATTATTAATCTATTTTTATAAATTTTAGGTGAAATAACATGGAAAGACCGATAAAGAAAGATCCTGGTACTCATTATACAAAGTTAGATACGCCAAGTTTGATATTGGATTTAGATGCTGCTAACACCAATTTAACTTTGATTAGTACTAAATTAAATTCTTTGAAATTAAAAGTCAGATGGAATGTCAACTCGCACCTTACTAAAGATATTCTTTCTTTACAAATGAAAGCTTTTCCTAATACTAAGGGAATCTCAGTAACAAATATTTCTCAGGCTTCAATTTTCTCTTCTTTAAGCGATGATATTATCGTAAATAATGTTGTTTTGTCAGAATCAAAATTATCTTCAATAACGGATCTTAATGCATCCCCTGTATATAGTTCAATATTGCAGTTAAATAAAATTAATAATATTTATTCTGATGGTTTATATATAAAAATCAGAATTGATTCAGATTTCAAATTCGAATCTGATATTATCAATTATTTATTGAATGAAAATTATTTAATAAAAGGAATTATTTTTGAATTTTGCAAATATGAAAAATCAAAAAGCCATGTAGTCCAAAAGTTTTTGAATAATTATCCATCAACGTTGAATATAACAGATAATTTTATAGCTTCAGGTGATATTGCTATTGATGATTATGAAAAATTGGACCCTAATTTTACTGAAATTATAATTGATAAATTACCTTTAACAGATATTGATTGTATTGAATCTAATCCTCAGGTAAACGAATCTGTAAAAGTTTTAACTACAGTTTTAAGTAAACCTGATTCAGAGCGTATAATTTTAGACACAGGGCAGAAAGCAGTAAATATTGATTATGGATTTCCTAAAGTTAAAAATATTTATTCTGCCAAAATAGGATACTTAAGTGCTGAGCATACTAATATAGAATTAAATGATAAAGATCACTCTGCATTAAATATAGGAGATAAAATTGAACTTATTCCAAGTGATATATCTTCCATTATGAACCAATTTAATTTTTTATCAGTAGTTAGAAATGATAAATTAATTTCAACTTATGAAATTACAGCAAGAGGAGCTTATAAATGATGATTAATAAAATAGGTACAAATTTAAAAGATATAGAAACCCCGGAACTAATTATTGATTTGGATATTTTAGATGCAAATGTGAATACTGTTTCTAAGGCATATTCTGATTCACATTTGAAAATGAGAGCGCATACTAAAAATCTAAAAAGTCCTTATCTTGCCAGGAAGCAGGTTGAAGCAGGAGGGAGTAATGGTGGGGTTTGTACAGCAAAAGTTTCTGAAGCTGAAGTTATGGTTGAAGGCGGATTTGATAATATTTTAATAGCAAACCAGGTCGTTTCGGATGACAAAATTGAAAGACTTTGTAGCCTTGCAAAATTTGCTGATATGAAAGTTGGTATAGATAATATAGATAATTTGAATAATTTATCAAAATTTGCAATAAAACATAATGTGATATTAGGCGTTTTGGTTGAAATTAACACTTCAATGTTTAGGTGCGGTGTTAGATCTTCTGATCATGCTGTAGAACTTGCAAAACGAGCAGTTGATCTTGAAGGTATAAGTTTTAAAGGAGTAATGAGTCATCAGAGTATAAAAGGTTATACTACTGAAGAAGAAAGATGGAAGATAGGAGAAGAGTATCTTGATATTTGTCTTGAATCTAAAAGAGCAATAGAGGAAGCTGGGATGGATGTAGAAATAGTTTCTACCGGTGAAACTTTTACTTTTGATATTGTTCTTAAATATCCCGAAATAACAGAAGTGCAAGGAGGGACATACGCATTGATGGATTTGAATTATCCTTATATGCCATTTGATATAGCCGTAAAAGTTCTTAGCACAATAGTAGATATAGATGATGACAAAATTACTATTGATGCTGGTAATAAATGCATAGCTGCCCCAAATAATGCAACTCCATTGATTGAAGGAGTAAAATCTGATTTGGTAGAAATGGGCTTAGATTATTCTATCCATAAAATATTAGATAATAAGAAATATACTATTGGTGATAAAGTTTATTTATTGACTACCCATGAAGATGGACTTATGAATCGATGGGATAAATTTGTTGGAATTAGAAAAGAAATTATTGAAGGATCATGGGATATATTGGGTAGAGGATGCCATCATTAAGTATTTTATTTATTTCTGTTTCTAAGTTTTTTGGTTCCATATATTAATCCCGCAATTAATATCCATACAGGAGTGAATACAAATA
>VFGQ01000083.1 GCA_009391605.1 SAR202 cluster bacterium | reverse complement strand
TTGTTCAACAATTTTAATGTCTGTATCTACATATTCATTTTTTTTAAGACCAGGCATTTTTTTATTATTAATACAACTAATATGATCTTTTAATTGCTCATCTTCAGGAGAAATTATGAAAACTATTCTATCAATATTTCCCAAAATACATTCTGATATAGCATAATCTATCATTTTATAATTACCAATTTTGACTAAAGATTTACTTAAATTTTTAGTCATAGGATATAATCTCGTACCTTTTCCAGCACAAGGGATAACTACTGTTGATTTTTGATCACTCATTATAATTTAACAAACTATATTAATGATATAATATCAGCTTTAAATCTTCGTTGAGTGGATAAAATAAATAAAATATATGCTAAAAAGGCAACTCCGGTTAATCTAAACAACCAAGTATAATCTACAATATCTGCCATATTACCTAGTATCAAATTTCCAAAAGCCATAATTCCGCCTGCATGTAATAAATATAAGCTCATTATTCTTCCGCGAATCCCATCTGGAACAACTTTTTGGATCATTGTCGTTGTAAGTGACATAAACGAAGATTGGCACCCACCTATTAGAAATATTATAAATAAACTAATACTGAAAACTAAATCTCCATGTAAAGACCCAACATAACCTAGCATCAAAGGGAAAATTCCACTTCCTATAGCTGAAATAACAAAATATTTTGACTTAATATTATTATTACTAGCACTAGATAACATTAAATTCGCAACAACTGAGCCTGCGCCGAACATCATTATTAAATAACCCAGAAATGATCCAGTACTATCATTTAATCCTCGATTAGCAAAAATAGGCATAATAGATTCATAAGACATAACAAATGCACAATGAAAAGCCACTGTCAAAATTATTAAAAATACCAAGCCGTTAGTATATATATACTTTATACCCTTATATATACTACTGAAAATACCTTCATCGGACGATGATTCACCTACAGATTTTGTTTTAATTCTAAAAATAAAATATGTACTAATTAATTGAAACAAAAAACTAAATAATAATAAAAATTGACCACCATCCAAAATATTAAGACCAATAAAAGGAGTACCTATTAATAAACCGAAAAACCTGCTTCCGTGCCTTGATGCTGCATTTAGTGTTATAGCATTTAATAAATTTTCTTTGGGAACCTGATTTGGAATTAAAGATGAAACAGTCGGTTCCTGAATAGTTCTAAATACTCCTAATATAAAAGCTATTGAAATAACGAATAATAAAGGGTAAAAATTTAACATAGAAAAAATAAATAAAACAAGACAAAAGAATGAATTAAATATATACATTAGAAATGCTAATGATTTTCTGTCATATTTATCTGAAATATATCCTGCGAAAGGAGATACTAATAAAAATGGAAGCATACTAGCAAAAATAACTATCCCAACATTAGTTGAATTACCAGTTTCTTTTAAAATCAACCATGACAATCCTACTGAGAAAGTCCAATAGCTACAACCTGATAACATATTAGATATCCATGTCATTCTAAAATCTTGATATTTTAATGATGCAAACATGGCAGAACTCATAATAGATTTCACAAATATTCCTATTAAAAATTAACAAAACTAATCATATTTGAATTGATAAAGAAATCAAACTATATTTATCAACAAATTTTTGGTTTCAATATTGATAATTTATTTTGCATATAAGTAAGATATAAATAATGAATAAAATAGATTTTCAATGCATTATTATAGGTGCCGGACCAGCTGGGGCAAGAGCCGCATACGAATTATCTAAAACCCAAAAAGATATATTAATTATAGATTACAGGAATAAATTGGGTGATAAGTTATGTACAGGAATAATAGGGAAAAACTGTGCTGACGAATTCGGGTTAGATAAAGACTTAATTTACCATGAAGCAAATTCAGCTGACATATACTCTCCTGACAATAATCATTATTCTCTCCATTCAAAAGATTCAAAAGCAATGATAATTGACAGAGTGAAATACATAAAAAGACTTACTAATTTAGCTAAGAATAACGGAGTCAAAATATATAAAAATTCCAGGGTACAATCAATAAGTATAAATAATAATAAAGTGCAATTATCCTATAAATCACTTAACAAAATTTATAATGTAACTTCTAAAACTATTATTATTGCATCCGGACTGGAAAATAAATTGTTAACTGATATTAATTTAAATACTCTAGACAAAAAACATATTCTCAATGGTTCCCAAATTATTATTAAAAATCATCTAAATATTAAAAACACAAAAGTCTTCTTAGGTTCAAAATATGGGCTTCAAGGATTCGGATGGACAGTTCCTATAAATCAAAACAAACTATTAATAGGTGTTTTAACTAAAGGTAAAAGTAAAGAAATAACAAAATCCTTTATGAAAAACCTTTTAGATCAATATCAAATTAAAAAAACAGATATCAAAGAGATTAAATCATGGGGAATACCAATCAAACCAATAGAGAAGACATACGCAGATAGAACATTAGTAATAGGAGATGCCGCAGGATTAGTAAAACCACTAACTGGAGGAGGGATATACTATTCCCAATTATCTGGCAAAATAGCTGCAGAAATTATTAGCAAGGCACTATCTGAAAATTCATTCAACGAAGATGCTTTATCTGAATACGAAATTAAATGGAAAAATAAAATTGACAGCGAAATAAAACGTGGTAATAAAATGAGAGAAATATTATTTAATTTTAGTGATCAAAAATTATCACAATTATTAAATTTTTCTTTAACAAACAAACTCATTCTTAAAATTTTATTATCTAAAGAAATTTCATTTGATAATCATTTCAAATCTTTTGAAAAATTTATTTACAATAAAAATATAATTAAAATTTATTCAGATTCCAAATCTAAATTAATAAAAAGTATAATTCCAAGTCTAAAAAAACATATTCTAAATTAAATTATTTGATTTTTGAAACTAAATAATCTTCAGATCTTTCTAATAATATTGCATGATCAAACTCATTAATTCTTAAAGCTTGTATTTTGTCAAAAATTGGATACTGTAATTGAAGGGGATCACCAAATTTCTTCGATTCTTTACAAGAATCTATTACTTTTACTATTTGTTGTGATTGAATTGGGGTTTCTTCAAGCAAACTTTTCATGTAAATAGCACATAATTCATCTTCCTCAGTTCGTTTCTCTCCATAAGTACTTCTTGCACCCATAGCTACTAAGCTTACAATTTCAGGTTTTTGCAATTTTATAAAATTCACAGTAGCTTTAGCATTAATCAATGCTCCGCCAAGAATCAAATCTGCATTAGATGCCAATTTAGCACCGGTAGTACCATTCATAGTACAATGAATTATTGTTTTATCTTTGATATTTTGTCCTTTCAAATCATAAGGTGAATTACCAAAATC
>VFGQ01000069.1 GCA_009391605.1 SAR202 cluster bacterium | reverse complement strand
GCTTTGGTATCAGCATCAGCTTTAGCTTTGGTATCAGCATCAGCTTTAGCTTTGGTATCAGCATCAGCTTTAGCTTTGGGAGCCGGATCAGTTTTAGCTTTGGGAGCTTCATCAGATTTTGGTTTTGATGTCTCTGTACTTTTAGCTTTGGGTGCTTCAGTTTGAGATTTAGTTACCGGTTCTTCGTAAGTTTTATCTAATTGTTTTTGGTTATCAGTTGTTGTATTTATTACATCTGAGGAACTAGAACAAGAGATAGTTAATATTGTTAGCGATATTAATAATAGTTTGAGTATTTTTTTCATATATTTATTGAGAGTCAAATCTTATTGTATAAGATTCTATCAGTAATTTAATGGAATTAAAACAATAAAAACAGTAACAATCTATAACATAAAGTTGTACAATATTATCCGTTATTTTGCTTAGGACCGGTAGCTCAGCTGGTAGAGCAACGGCCTTTTAAGCCGTGGGTCGTGGGTTCGAATCCCACCCGGTTCATACCTTCTTAAAATAACCTTTAAATATTTATCGATTTTCTCTAATGTTTCCTGTATACCATATACGATTCTCGATTAATCCTCTGATGTAATTTATTTGACCAACATGTTGCAAAGTTCCTGCTACCATTCTCATTAATTCGTAACCAATCGTATTTTGTGTAGCAGGTATTATTTCGTTATAATCATTTGTTTGCTGAGTATTGAAATACAGTAACATTTTTTTATGTACTGATTCATAATATTCAGTTAATACACTAAGTTTAACGGGGGTTATTTTACTTACTTGTTCTGATGTGTGTCCAATCCCTAAATCTTTATCGGATCGTGGAAGATTAAAACTTTTATACCATTTTTCCGTTATCCAAATTTGATCTTCACCTGATATTAAAGAAATTCTTCTGTCAAAACCTCTTGTCATGTGCCACACAGTCCATGCAATATTATTAGATTCATCCCCTGGGCGTATACAAACTTCTTCAAGGGTTAACTTATCCAGGCATATATACAACATTTCTCTTACTCTGTTCATGCACATGATTATATATATATTTGTGTTCATTTTATTGATTCCCCAATATTATTTTATCTAATTTATTAGAGTGTTAACACTTTATTTATAATCCAGTTTTTATTCGCCCATAATCAGCATAATCTTTACTTAATCCGGCTAATATTTTAGCTCCAACATTATCAATCAAATGATCTACCCTTTCTTTGATAGTTAGTTTTTTATCGTTCCAACTACTGTAGAAAGCAACATTTGATTTATCTAAAGCAGCTCTTACTTTTTCTCTGGCTTCGTTCATAAATTCAGGATACGGAGGATCATGGGCGTCAGGATCTCCATAACTCATACCCATATCTCCAGGCCCCCATTCTGCAAATCCAATGCCAGGAACTGCAGCTATTTTTTCAGCATTATCAACACAATATCTGTCTTCGATTTTTAATCCTAAAAGTATTTCACCTTTTGGATTTAAAGGCCAAGGATCAGCCAAGTCAGTATATTCTCTTTGTGTAATTCCCCAAATTTCTGATGGTTGTTTCTGTCCTCCTGAGCCTCTTAATCCTTCGGGAAGAAATTCACTTCCAAGTTTTTGGTAAGGATATCTTGCTGTAGCTACAAAAGTTTTAACTGCTTCAACATCCCGAGTATGAGTTTGTAAAACTCCATGAGCTCCTGTAGAAAGGACATGACGGGTTTGCCAAGCATTATAAAGTATTTCTTCTTTTGACATACAATTTGAAGGTAAAGTGCTTACTACAGTTGGCATTAAATATCCATCTGGTGTAGGCCCTCCATCTTTTAAGCCTTTCATGAATTGTGTTAACCCTACAATATCAAAAGCATGATGTTCAAAATCAACTAAAATTAAATCTGCCCATGTTTGTGACATTAGTTTACCTGTATTGTATGTAAGTTCTTTGGCACTGGTTGAATATACAGGTTGACCTGCTTCTAGTAACGCTATAACTTTATTTATTCTTTTATTCATGATGTTTCTCCTTTAATTATTGGGGCAGGAAGCGTTCCAAGTACAGTTTCTACCCATTTAGCTGCATTGAGTAATTTTTCTTCTTTGAATGGCGCGCCAACTAATTGTATCGATTGTGGTAAGCCATTTTCAGATAAGCCTGCTGGTATAGCTATGCTAGGCAATCCGGTAAAAGTCCAAGGACTTTGAAATCTTGTATCACCAGTACGAGATAAATCTTTGGGTGGAAGTCCACTTGCAGTAGGCATGATGAGTACGTCGAAAGATTTAAAGCTATCTATAAAAATTTTTCGCATATGGTTTCTGAATTCAAGTGCATCCATATATTCTGTAGCTTTCTGAGAAAATCCGGATTTTATATATTCTAAAGTGATTGGTTTATATTTATTTGCGTACTTTGAGTATAGAGGTTTATGCCATTGTGCCATTTCTGATTGCTGAACAATTCTATGGGATTGAAATCCTAATTTAAAATCTATCTTTAATTCTAATTCCTCAATTACAGCTCCTTGATTAGACAAAGATTTTAAAGCAGATAGTGTTGAATGTTTCACATCTTCATCAGACTCTTCCATAAAATATTTATTCAAAAATCCAATTTTTGGTTTTGGTATAAAATTTTTTAAATTATTTAGTTTAAAATTACCTGCCTGAATTGAACTTTTTTTATCTTTATGGTCATAGCCGAGAATTGATTTTAAAATTAACCAAGCATCATTAACACTTCTGCAAAGTACCCCAACTGTATCACAACTGTCTGATTGTGGAATTACTCCTGTGCGACTAACAAGTCCATATGTTGGTTTTAAGCCAACAATACCATTGTATGCTGCTGGGCGTAAAACAGATCCTACTGTTTGTGTCCCAAGTGCATAAGGTAGCATACGGGTTGCGACTGCAACTGCAGACCCGGTACTTGATCCTCCGGGTGTTCGACTTGGATCCCATGGATTCTTTGTTTCGGGCGGATGCCCGTCTGCAAATTCTGTTGTAATTGTTTTTCCTAGTAATACGGCGCCATCCCAATTAAGTAGTTCTACTACACGAGCATCAGAATCAGGAATACGTCCCTTGTAAATTTCAGATCCGGCTTCTGTGAGTATGTTTTTGGTATCAAATATGTCTTTCAATCCATACGGAATCCCTTCTAGATCAGAACATTTTCCTGGTTCATGTTGTTTTCTGTTTTTATCTGATTCAGATGCTTGTTCAAATGCTTTTTCATGTGTGATTAATGCAAATGCATTTACTGATTGTTCTGTGATTTCAATTTTATCTAGAAATTCTTTGGTAAGTTCTACTGATGATATTTCTTTTTTTTCTAATAATGCAGAGAGTTCAGAAACAGTAAGATCATGTAAATTATTATCCATAAAGTTATTTCCAAACTCTTGCAGCGATTTCATTAGCTTTGGTAATTATATATTCTTCATCTAAGTTAAGAATTTTATGTTCTTTCATAATCCATTTCCCATCTACCATCACTGATTCAACATCATGATTTTGACCCATGTGCACCCAGTTAGATACTATATCAGTTTGTGGTGTTAAATGTGGTTGTAATAGGTTTACTATTATTAGATCTGCTTTACTTCCCTTATTTAAAGTACCAGCATCAGGAATACCTAGAGATTTATATCCATTATGAGTTGCCCATTTGTAAGCTTCATTTGGAGAAGGATTTCTTCCGTCGGTCATTCTTACACGTTCCATGAACATCCCTGTTCTCATTACTACAATCATATTTTCATCCATATTGTCTGATCCCATAGCAATTTTACATCCAAATTCTTCTAGGTCTTTTATATTAGGGCTTAATCCTCTTCTTGCAGCAATTGCTGCGTTAAAAGATACTGTAGATTTATATTCTCCTAGAATTTTTTCTTCTTCAGTTGACATACATCTGCAATGAGCAGCTACTAGTTTATCGTTCAAGAAGTTATTTTGTTCAAGGTATTTTGTTGGTGTTGTTCCATAATTATCTTTGATGTTTTGAACTTCTCCCCAAAGTTGGTTTAAATGTATTGTGGAAAGAACATTTAATTTATCTTGAAGAGCTCGTATTGTTTGTAATGAGTTTGGTGAATTCATATCTGGAGCCCATGCAGCAATGCCAACAGTTATTCTAGAATTGTCATAATTATGCCATTTTGAATATAAATTAGACATTTGCTCTAATCCGTTTTCATTTTGTTGTGGATCTGATTTAATTTCTCCAGGTTCTCCATAACTTCCTGATATTCTGTCTGATATTTGTTCAGCTAAAACTAAACGTAATCCACTTTTTTGTAATTCGTCAGCATAATCCATAATTCCTTCGGCAACTTCCATCGCAACTGTTGTTCCTGCTTTGATTGATTCAATTGCTCCAAGTAGTATCATTATTTGGTGCTCTTCTTTTGATATTTCTGGTAAAGGTCTTCTTGGATATCCTGGGAAAGGAGGAGTATTTGAAGGAGATTCATTTTCAAAAATCCCTCGAGCTAAAGTCAATCTAAAGTGTGTGTGACAATTTGCAAATCCTGAGAATATTGCTTTATTTGTTGCATCTACTATTTTGGCATCAGGGTATTTTTTTTCAACTTGGGAATTTTCAACAATATCAGCAATAATATTATTTTCAATAATTAACGATTGGTTTTCTTGAACTGATATTCCGTTGTTATAAGTTACTATTTTCCCATTTTTTATTGCAGTTTTCATAGATTTCACCTGTGCTTATTTCCTTCAGTATAACA
>VFGQ01000103.1 GCA_009391605.1 SAR202 cluster bacterium | reverse complement strand
GTTACAATCAGATGGAGACCAGAAACGCCAAAATTTACAACAGTTGTTCTTGCAGGTATTTTTTGCGCTACTTTTTCTTTTGTTATTTTAGGTTTTTCATTTGAGTCCTTTAAAACTATGCCCACAATTAATTCTTATTTAAGTTTGTTACATGGCATAATAGTTGCTTCAGGTTTAATACTTTATAGTCTGGGAGCTAAATATTTACCTTCTGCTGAATTAGCCTTGCTATCTTTAATGGAAGTTGTTGGCGGGGTTTTATGGGTATGGATTCCAATATTTGGAATTAATCAAGTTCCATCCTTAACCGTTATTCTTGGTGGTGTAATAATTACTTCGGCTGTAATTTACCATGGCTATGGAGCTAGAAGAAAAGGTGAACCTGTGACACAATGAATATTTTTTTTTATCAATTTTTGTTTATATCAATTCAAATCTATCTTTATTAATATCTTCTTTAAATGAAAAAAATTATTTTAATAACAATTGGCTGGTTATGTGTTGGATTGGCTTTTGTTGGAACTTTTGTTCCAGGCATTCCAACTACAATTTTTTTAATTATAGCCCTATGGGCTTTTGCTCAAAGCTCAAAGAAGTTTCACTCTTGGTTATTGAATCATAAAAGATTTGGACCAATTTTACAAAATTGGGAATCACATAAGGTGGTGCCTCGTAAGGCAAAAATATTAATGGTAATCTTGCAAATTTCTGCAGTTATAATTTTCCATTACTCACTTCAAAATATCTATTTAACAGCTATATTAATTATAACTTTGGTTTTTGTGGCACGTTATGTGTTGTCGCTTCCAAGTGAATTACCGGTAAATGAAAAATAAGAGAAATTTATAAGATATTTTATTTTTAAATGCTGAAACACTATCTGGTTTAAGAACTAAAAACTAGCTAATTAATAATTGGTAAAGATTTTGGTGTACGAGTAGTTAATAATTCACAACCATTTTCTGTAATAAGAATATTTTCTTCGTGTACAATCATTTTTCCCGTTTTATATTCCATTGATGGTTCTAAGGTTATCACCATATTCTTTTCTAAAGTTGTGTTATCATTTTTCATAATACTTGGAGGTTCAGTCATCTGAAGTCCAAGTCCATGTCCCATTCTTCCTACGCTATTTTGAGAATTTTTAAATTGATTCAATACTTTCAGCATTTCATCGTTAAGATCAGAACAGAAAACCCCGGGTTTTGCAATTGCAATTGCCCTCTCTGTAGCTTGCCAGAGACAACGATAGCAATCTTCAGTTTCTGCAGCTATTTCTCCAAAACCATAATTACGGTTAAAGTCACAAAAGTACCCATCCTTGGTAGAACCTGTATCCATCACTAACACATCCCCATTAGATGTTTTTTTATCAGTAGGATCACATATAATTTGGTCATATCCATTATTCCCACTTGTACAAGCAAGATACAACGTGTGATCTCCACCATTATCAATAATGTCTTTTTTAAAAATATTTGCTATTTCTATTTCTGACATTCCCAAAGATATTTTCGAAGCAAGATTATCAAATGTTTTACTGGCGATAGTAATAATGTCTTTAATTTTATCTATTTCATTTTGTGATTTTATTAATCGGAGTTCCCATAATAGAGGACTTGAATCAATAATGGAAAAATTTTGTAATTGATTCTCTAATTTTCGAAAATCATTAATCTTCATTCGAAGAAAGGATTCTTTACCTAATTCAAAACCTATATTTCCTTTTTCGATTTTAAGAGAATGAATCGCATTCAAAACTGTACTGATGCCCTCATCTTCTGGATTAGGCGAATCCCACGTTACAATATTATCTATCCATGTTTTTTCTAGAGAAGACAATCCTATAGAAGGAACAATTGCGATCGGGTCTTTTAATAAAGGAATTAGTACAAACCAGGGTCGTGTTGGACTTTCCCAAAAATAAGAATCAAGACCAGTAAAATATCGAAAATTAGAAGGAGAAGTAATAATAATTGCATCAACATGATTCTTTTCCATCAATTGACGGAGTTTTGCTATTCGGTTAATAAATTCTTCTTTAGGGAATCCTCGCATAAATTTTACTTATTATATGTTTAAAATATTTTCAAATCCTTTAGATCAATATACTAGAGAATTGTTACGCATGCCTAGAATAAAATCAATGAATTAATACCTGTGATTTACCTTTCTTTGCTTACAGTCAGTTTTATGGTTGCAACCATTATACCATTTGGATCTGAAATGTATTTTGCAACTCTTTTATCTCTTGGAAAATATAATAGCTTTCTTTTATTGGTGTCAGCGTCTATTGGAAACGTCCTAGGATCAGTATTTAATTGGGTTTGTGGTTACTATGTAAATTATTTTATTAAAAAGCCTTGGTTCCCAATTTCAGAAAACAAAATTCAAAAAGGAACTGAAATCTTTAATAAATACGGAAAATGGTCACTATTATTATCTTGGGTGCCGTTTATAGGGGATCCTATTACTTTTGTTGCAGGAACACTTCGTTATTCTTTAATTCCTTTTGTCATATTGGTATCTATTGGGAAAGTAGGGCGTTATTTGGTAATATATTTTTCAATATTATGG
>VFGQ01000043.1 GCA_009391605.1 SAR202 cluster bacterium | reverse complement strand
CTCCGCGGCAGAGGAGGTGCATATTTCCCTGCTGCTACGAAATGGAAAATGGCGTCTTCATACAAATCAATCCAAAAATATTTAATTGTAAATTGTGAAGAAGGAGAACCTGGTGTATTTAAAGACAGATTTATAATGGAAAATATGCCTTACAGATTAATAGAAGGAGCATTAATTGCAGCATATGCAAGTAAAAGTAATTATCTAACATTCTATATAAACGGAGAAGCAGAAAAAAGTTTTGAAACAATTAAAAAAGCTCTTCAAAATATGGAAAATAATGGCATCATCAAACCTGATAAAACAATTTTAAATTCTTCATTCAAGCTAAATATAAAATTAGAATCAGGTGCAGGGGGTTATGTATGCGGAGAAGAAACAACTTTAATTAATACAATGGAGGGAGATAGAAGAGAGCCAAGATTAAAACCGCCTTTCCCTACAGAAAAAGGAGTCTTTGGACTCCCTACAGTAATTAATAATGCTGAAACATTATGTAATCTTCCATTTATATTGAATAATTCGCCATCTGAATTCAAAAAAATAGGAGATCCAGATTTCCCAGGAACGAAATTACTAAGTATAAGCGGACATTTTAATCAATCCGGAATACTAGAAATACCAATGGGAATATCTATAAATGATGTCATTAAAAACACTGGGATTGAAGACAGGCAAAATCCAATAAATTTTCTTGCAATAGGAGGCCCATCAAGCGGGATATTACCTCAATCAGAATTTAATACAAAGTTATTAGGCGGCTTTTTAAATGGATATGGAATAATGTTAGGAGCTGGTGGATTTATAGGATTTAATAAAGAAATAGATCCAATAGATGTGACTATTTACCTTTCTAAATATAATGCAACAGAATCATGTGGAAAATGCACTCCTTGCAGGGAAGGAACTCCTCGTATGACTGAATTGTTAGAAAATGTAAAAGAGAATCCTAATGACCAAAATAAGTTAGAAGAACTTTCTTTAATGGCAGAGACTATAAACACCGCATCTTTATGTGGCCTGGGGCAAGCAGCAGGAAATCCTATAATAAGTTATTTAAAATATTTTCACAAAAGGTAATAATTCATTCTATGGATAATATTAAAATAAAGATCGATGGACAAGAAATTTCAGTCCCTAGAGACTTTACTGTTTTAGATGCTATAAACCATAGTAAACAATATATTTCACAATTATGTAAAGACAGTGATATGAAAGCTCTAGGTGCTTGCAGAACATGTATTGTGCAAATTGAAGGAGTTAGAGGATTTCCCGCCTCATGTTCAACTCCAATTAATGAAGGAATGAGTATTAAAACTTCAGACCCAAAACTAAATGAAATAAGGAATAATGTATTATCTTTAACCGCAGGTATGGTTAATAAAAACCGAGCTAATAAAGATTTTAAAGATTTATCACAGGCAATGAATTTTTATAATGCTGATCACAATAAATTCAAACCAAGAAAAAGAGAAAAAACTGATACTAGTAATACTGTATTCGATATAGCTATGGAAGATTGTATCTTATGTGGAAGATGTACCACAGGATGCCAGGAAGGAGCCCAATTTATCGGCGCGATTGATATGCTTGGAGCTGGAGAAAATACAAGAATAGGAACTTTTAATGACCAACCCCTATCAGAATCAGTATGTACGACCTGTGGACAGTGTCTTTCAGTTTGCCCTACCGGTGCTATCAAAAAGAAACCTGAACCAGAAAATATAGTAAAAAATGTAAATACAACCTGCCCGTATTGTGGAGTGGGGTGCGGTATAAATATACAAGTAGATAATGAAAATAACATGGTCAATGTTTTAGATGACCCTGATAATAAATCAAGTTTGGGGATGCTATGTGTAAAAGGAAGATTTGGATATAAGTTTGTTCAGCATAAAGATAGAGTTAAAACTCCGCTTATAAAAAAGAACGGTATGTTTGAGGAATCCACATGGGAAGAAGCAATTGAATTAATATCAGAAAAACTATCAAAATACATAGGTAATTCATTTGCAACTTTATGTTCAGCAAAAGCTACAAATGAAGATGGATATATACAACAAAAATTCTCTAGATTGGTTATGCAAAGTAACAATATAGATCATTGTACAAGATTGTGTCACTCCCCTTCTGTCGAAGCAATGCTAAAATCTTTAGGAAGTGGAGCAACGAGTAACTCATATATTGACTATGAGGAATCAGGATGCCTGATTATCGCAGGTTCAGATGCCAACTCCAATCATCCTGTTGCCGCATCAAGAATGAGAAGAGCAGTTGTAGAAAAAGGTGCGAAATTAATCATTATCAATCCCAGAAGGATTGAAATGTGCGATTATGCCGATTTATGGTTAAGACCTAAACCTGGTACGGATGTAGCTCTTTTAAATGGTATAGCTAAAACTATTTTAGATGAAAAATTAGAAGATGAAAATTTCATAAAAAACAGAACTGAAGATTTTGAGAAATGGAAAAAGATCATAGATCAATATCCTGCAGAAAAAGTAGAAACTATCACTGGTGTAAAAGCTGAAGATATTAAACAAGCAGCCAGGTATTATGCTAAACCAAAATTTGGAGGATCCTGTCTTATATGGGGTATGGGAATTACTCAACATACTAATGGTACAGCCAATGCACATTCTCTATTAAACCTCTCTCTTTTAACAGGGCAATTAGGTACTCCAGGCTCTGGCATTTCACCATTGAGAGGACAAAACAATGTTCAAGGATGCGGAGATTCAGGGTGTTTACCCAATTCTTTTTCCGGATATCAAGTTATAAATAAAGATACACTCGATAAATTCAAATCATCTTGGAATACAGACACACTCCCAGAAAAACATGGTTACGTAGTTACTGATATGGTTAAAAAAATAGAAGAAGGTGTAGTGAAATCAATGTACATCACAGGAGAAAACCCTCTTTTAAGTGAACCTGACCTTCATCACGCTGAAGATGTATTTAAACAATTAGAATTTCTTGTAGTTCAAGATCTATTTTTACATGAAACTGCACAAATTGCAGATGTAGTTCTACCAGCTGCAAGTTTTGCAGAAAAAGATGGGACTTTTACAAATAGTGAAAGAAGAGTTCAAAGAGTAAGGAAAGCTATTAATCCAATTGGTGATTCAAAAGCAGATTGGAAAATCATCCAAGAAATTGCAAATAAAATTATAGAAAAATTATCTTTGGATATAAAAAATCAGTTTAATTATAATAATCCATCAGAAATATGGGATGAAATGGCCTCATTAACTCCAAGTCTTAGTGGTATTAACTATAATAGATTAGATACTGAAGGAGGAATTCAATGGCCATGCCCTGACGAATCTCATCCTGGAACCAGATTTTTATATGAAAAAGATTTCCCTAGAGGACCAAGAGCAAAATTTTATGGATACAAACAAGGACCAAGAGCAGATGAAATTCCTAATCGAAGATACCCATTAACTTTAATTACAGGAAGAATTCTCTATCATTGGCATGGAGGAACAATTACAAAAAGATCCGAATACTTATTATCTAAATCTTCCGAACTAGAAGTATCTCTTAATCCAAAAGATGGAACCAAGTTTGGCATAGATAATGGAGATTGGATTTCAGTTGAATCTAAAAGAGGAAGACTGGAAGCAAGAGCTACATTCACTGACAACATGGCAAGTGGTGAAATTTTTGTACCATTTGTAAAACTACAGGACCATGCAGCTAATTTCTTAACTAATCCAGCAGTAGACCCTGATTCAAAAATACCTGAATATAAAGTTTGTGCAGTAAAAATAGCTAAAGTCTAATATTATTCCACTTCTATTCTAAGTCTTTTATTGCTTTTCCCTTTACTCTCATGCCCTGTCATTTTAATATACCCAACTTCTGAAGTGTTATTAACATGAGTTCCTCCATCAGCTTGTAAATCCAATCCTTCTATATCAACTATTCTTACAAATTTTATACCTTCAGGTAATAAATTTATTTTTGTACGAATTAAATCAGGTATTTTAAACGCTTCTTCCCTTGGTAATTGATAAACTTTGATATCTCTCTTTTTAGAAATTTCTGCATTTATTTTTTCTTCTACTTCTTTTGAAAAATCAGCAGACATTTCTTCTAACTCAAAATCCATTCTCCCTGCCAAAGGTTTCATATCGCCACCAGTAACTGAAGCTGAATAATCTCTCCAAATAACACCACACAATATATGCAAAGCAGTATGAGTTCTCATAAGTTTGTATCTTTTATTCCAATCAATTATCGAATTAACTTCAGAATGAATTTCTGGTTTAGCTCCATCTATCAAATGCACAATTTGCCCATCTATCCTCTTTAAACCTTTGACTAAATACTCATTATTCTCCAATATTAATTTTCCATTATCTGACGGCTGTCCTCCTCCCCCAGGATAAAAGACCGTCTGATCTAAAATCACACCATGATCATTTAGATCCGTTACTTTTGATTTGCATTCTCTGAGATAAGAATCTTCATAACATAAAATTTCCATAATTATCCTTATATACATTTATATTAATTATTTTATAATATTTCTTATAAAGGATTCTATTTATAATGAAAGATTTTGACATAACTATAATTGGAGGCGGTATAGTAGGACTTGCAACAGCCATGTATGCTCAAAACAAATATCCAAAAAAATCTATTGCCGTATTTGAAA
>VFGQ01000130.1 GCA_009391605.1 SAR202 cluster bacterium | reverse complement strand
ATGAACCTAGTGGCATTACTGTAGAACAACCTATTGATTCAAGTTTTTGTGCTAATACCGGATCAGCATTGATATATGGTAATACAATAAAACCTTTTTTAATTAGTTTATCCGCTGCCTCAAAAGTTTGAACTGGGTCTGGTAGTAGATATTTACTATCTGGAATTACTTCTAACTTGACCCAATTGGTTCCTGTTAGTTCCCTGGCAAGTTCAGCCGTAAATAAAGCTTCTTTCGTAGTTTTTGATCCTGCAGTGTTTGGTAATAGTGTATATTTGTTCCAATCAAAAAAATCTAATATTGATTTTTCTGATTGATTTTCAAGATCAAGTCTTCTGATAGCGACAGTTATTATTTCAGCACCGGATGCTTTAATAGAATTCACCATTTCATCATTTGATCTATGACGACCTGTGCCTATCATAAGCCTTGACTTAAATTTTTTGTCACTTATTTTAAGTAAATCTTTTTTTGACATTAAATTTTTATTGATTATTTAAAAATAAAATTAATATCACTTAATATCTGATTCTAAGTCCCTTACTATATTTTCAACCCTTTCAACAAGGTCATCTACTTCATCTTTAGATACAGAAATTGGAGGAGCTAGATTAATAGAACTTGGTGATGGAAGGCCAATCATTTTATATTTGTTGAATAACCCAGTTAATTTTTTGGCTAAATTAAAATCAGCAGGAAATGGTTCTTTTGTATCTTTGTTTTTTACTATTTCAACTGCATTAAGTAACCCTTTACCTCCTCTGACATGACCTACAATATCGTATTTATACAATTCTTCTAATTTACCCATCATGTAATCACCCATATCCTTTGAGTTTTGGACAATTTTTTCATTTTCCATAATTTCTAGAGTTTGAACCCCTGCTGCACATGATGCCGGGTTGCCTCCAAATGTCATTAGATGTGTAAATGTTTTACTATCATCTCCGATAAAAGCATCTGAGGTTTTTTTAGTAGCAATTGCACCTCCAATAGGAAGATAACCGCTTGTACAAGCTTTTGCAAAAGTAATTATATCTGGCACTACATCCCATTGTTCAATTGCAAACCAAGAGCCGGTTCTTCCGTAACCAGTGATTACTTCATCTGATATCATGATAACTCCATATTTATCACATATTTCCCTTATCATTTGGAAATAACTTTTATTAGGGACATGTATACCAGTTGCTGCTGAAATTGGTTCAGCAATAAATGCAGATACAGTTGAAGGGTTATGTGCAAGAATAGCACGTTCTAGATCTTTAGCATATTCTGAACTTGCTTCATCTTCAGATTTGGTACTGAACCCATATCTATAACTATCATAGTTAGCAATTTTGATACTTCCAGACATTAATGGTTCGAATTCATGAGGTGATCTGGTACCACCGCCAAGGCTCATTGTTGCATGCGTTGCTCCATGATATGAATTTATTCTGCTAATAACTTTAAATCTTGTCGCCTCGCCATTATTTATATGGTATTTTCGAGCCATTTTTAAAGCTGTTTCATTTGCTTCTGCTCCTCCAGATACAAAGAAAACCCTTGAATCCTTATCCGGTGCTACTGAAGCTATTTTAGCTGATAATTTTGCTGTGGGAGGGCTTACTGATCCCATAGGAGTAAAACTTATCTGTTTCATTTGCTCATAAGCTGCTTGAGCTATTTCAGTTCTTCCATGTCCTAAATTGACTAACCATAAACATGAAGTGGCGTCATACCAAGGTTGGTCTTTTTCATCATATAGCCATACACCTTTACCACTGGTTATAGTTTTCAAACCTGTTTCTTCTGACATATCTCCAGCTGGTTTCCCATGTGGCCAAAAATGATTTTGTGCCATTAATTTTAGATCTTCAAGTTCTGATCCTGATATTGGTGATGTTGCCATATTATTCTCCTTTTATTTAGATTAAATATTTTTAATTTTTAATAAGTCGGTGTTCTCCAATGGGGATACCTGTGATCTAATCCTCTAACTAAATTATGATATAAAGTTTGGATTTCTTTTGAGATAATCCCGGGAGTCCCTTTGCCGATTGTATAACCATCAATTTTACCTATAAACTGAACTTCTCCGCCAGTGCCACATATGAATGATTCGTCTGAAACATAAAATTCAGTACGATCTACATCCCTTTCTTCAACATTTAATCCAAGTTCGTTTTTAGATATTTCTATAATTGATTTCCTTGTTATACTATCAAGAATTCCTGAAGTTACTGATGGGGTGATTAGTGTTTTATTTTTAATCATGAAAACACAGGTGTAGGTGGATTCTGCAACTTTTCCTTTTGAGTTAAGTATTAAAGATTGATCATACCCGTTGATTCTTGCTTCTTCGGCAGCATATCTACCATTTTGATAATTTGCTATAGATTTTATACGTGGAGGCATGACATCATCTGATATTCTTCTCCAAGAACTTACACCAACATTTAATGTGTTATCTGAGGTTAAAAGAGAGTCTATTGGTTTTACAGTAATAGCCATATCTCCAAGTCTATCACCCGAAGGTAGAAATCCTGGTGGCCCATCTCCAAAATATGCCAATGGCATTATATATGTGTCAGCTCTATATTTATTTTTCCTAATAAGTTCTAATATAACTTCTTTTAATTTTTCTGTTTCTATATACGGATGCATCCGCATCATTTTCATTGATTCAGTAAGTCTGTTTAAATGTTCGTTAAGATGTAATACATAAACTTGATCATCATTTTCATTGTAATAAGCTCTAATTCCTTCAAATACCATATTTATTGAACTCCAACCTAGCATAGAGATATGGAATGTTGCTTTATCCCAAGGAATAAATTTCCCTGATTTCCATACATAATCGGGAGCTTCAAGGTTTTCAAAAGTGTTACGTTTTACATTCTCTACTTGTTTTACCATGGTCTTAGTTTGAAATTGAAATAAATTAAAAATAGAATAACATATAAATAGTTTATAATGAACTCGTATTTTTTTAATATAAATAAAATTCAAAATCAGGTCATTAAGTATATGCCAAAAAAGTATCAAGGCGAACCCTATAATAGAATAACTTCCAAGGAATTATATGCTCTAAGTAAAACAGAGAAAATTAGGATTATAGATGTTAGAGAATTGTCTGAGTATAATTCAGGGCATATTTTGGAATCGGAATTAATATCATTGAATAATATTGAGGATTGGGTAAAAGGTAATGAAATTCATGATAAAACAGTTTTTGTCTGTCAGGTAGGAGTTAGAAGTGCTTTAGCTTGTGAAATTGCTGCAGCTTATGGAGTTTTAGAGGATAATTTGTTTAATCTGGAAGGTGGAGTTAATGAATGGACTAGTGAAGGACTTGATTTGAAATGATTAAATTTGCGAGTAATCAATGTCTATAACTGTAGTTGGGTCTGTAGCTTACGATACTGTAACAACAAGTTATGGCAAAAGTATTAAACAGTTAGGTGGGTCTGCAATTTACTTCAGTATCGCAGCTTCTAAATTTACTAATGTTTATCCAGTAGGAGTTTATGGTGATGATTTTGATAATTCTGATATAAAACTTTTATTAGATAATTCTATAAATATATCTAATTTAAAAAAAGAAAAAGGTAAAACATTTTTTTGGGAAGGAGTTTATGATAATAATGACATTAACAGCAGAAAGACTATTACTACTGATTTAAATGTATTTGAAAAATTTGTTCCTGATTTAGATCATACTGCAAAAAAGTCAGACATTATATTTTTAGCTAATATTAATCCCGAATTACAATTAGACGTATTAAATCAATGTAAGAAGATCAATCCTAGTTCTTTTGTTGGATTAGACACAATGGATTTATGGATTAATAATTCAATTGAATCATTAAATAAAGCGATATTTAAGTCCAATGTGATTCTGATAGATCAATATGAGGCAAGTGCCTTATCCAAGGTTAATAATTTGAAGGATGCTGGATTGAAAATATTAGAATCTGGTGTAGATTTTGTTGTAATAAAAAAAGGTGAACACGGAGCTTTGATTTTTAACAAAGATTATGAGATCAGTATTCCAGGATACCTAACAAACATTGTTAAAGACCCAACAGGAGCAGGAGATTCTTTTGCAGGCACATTTTTTGCTTATTTAGATAAAATTGGGAATGAATACACTTCAGAAAATATATTTATTGCTACTGTTTTAGCTACGGTTGTAGCATCTTATACAGTTGAAGGTTTTGGTCTAGAAGCGTTATTGAAACTTGATATTGATAATATTTATGAGAGATATGAGAAATATTTAAAATTAATAGGTCAAAGAACATATATTAGTTTAGATAATTTAAAAAGCAAATTAGATATTTAAGATAAATAAATAGTATTATGAATTTAATATAAATGTGTTAGAATTACCCGCGTTAGTTAAGGAATTTTAGGTCTTAGCTCTTAGAAATATTTAATTTACAATAAAATTTTTATTAATTTAACAAGTTTAAAGTTTAAGGATAGTTAATGTCAGAATT
>VFGQ01000035.1 GCA_009391605.1 SAR202 cluster bacterium | reverse complement strand
TTATAAGCCCACCTAAAAAAATAGAATAATGTATCGTAATAAAATTTATTAGAATTATACTGTTAGTATTTACTTTCTTGAACATTGAAAAATTATGATTGTTGATGTACATACTCATCTACCAACGCATGAACATAATGTTCCAAAAAAAGATATTAAAAAAGACAATATATATCAATCAGGGAAAGAAATAAAACTCACTAATACTATTGATGAATATATCAAAGCCCTTGAACCGGTAGATAAAGCATTTGTATTTGGAATTGCACCACGCCCTTCAGATCCTGATAAATCTCTTGTTGGCCCAAAAAATGCAATGGAAATAAATGGTAAAAACCACAATGATATAGCATATGATTTATATAAAAGATTTCCAGAAAAAATAATCCCTTTTATGTCTTTACACCCATTTGATCCAAATATTAACGATGAATATGACCGGGCAACTTCGAACCTTAAATGTAAAGGAATTAAATTGGGAGCAAATTATCAGAATTTTGATCCATTATCCAAAGAAGCATTCAATTTATATCACAGATTAGAAAAAGATAACTATCCTATCGTTTTTCACCAGGGTACATCACCAATGAGTGATGCTCCATTACAATTTGCACACCCGTTAGTTATAGATGAAATAGCCATAAAATTTCCAAAATTAAAAATGATTTTAGCCCACCTTGGACATCCCTGGCACACAGACTGTATTTCTGTAATCAGAAAACATAAAAACGTTTGGGCAGATATATCTGCTCAATTCTACAGACCATGGTCATTTTGGAATGGAATGAGATTATTTTATGAATGGGGTGTATTAAATAAAATTTTATTTGCATCTGATTGGCCAATTTCTTCACCAAAAGACAATATAACAGGATTAAGAAACTTAAATAAATTTACAGATAAATATAACTTACCTAAGATTCCAGATATTGATTTAGAAGAAATTATCAATAGAAATGCACTGGAAATACTAGAAATAAATTAATAACAGTACCAATAATAATATATATAATATATATATAAATTGAAATTCACTAAAAAAGGTTTGAATTGAAAATCGATGTTATTGGGTTAGGATATGTTGGATTAGTGGCATCAGCCTGTCTTGCAGAAGAAGGTCACAATGTCACTGGATACGATACTAACACTGAAAAATTAAACTCTATATCTAAAAGCGAGATACCATTTTATGAGCCCAATTTAAATGAATTGGTAAGGCTAGCTATTCAAAAACAAACTCTTAAGTTAAAAAAAATTGAAAATTATGGAAACCTTGTAGCAGACGCAATAATAATTGCAGTTGGGACACCTCTTTCTAAAATGGGAACTTTAGATATTTCTCAATTACAAGTAGCTATAAAATGGATAATTTCAAATTATCAAAATTTACCTTT
The DNA here is from genome assembly GCA_009391605.1 of SAR202 cluster bacterium. The sequence continues at coordinate 3,002 of VFGQ01000035.1, read as the reverse complement.
TATTATAATAAAAAGTACAGTACCTCCTGGTACGGGCGAGAAATTAATATCTCAATATCAAGAACTAACTGACAAATATATTTCTAATCCAGAATTTCTCAGAGAAGGGCAAGCTATAGAAGATTGGAAAAATCCTGACAGGATAATTTCAGGCTCTAAATCCCAGGAAGGGTATGAATGTATTAAAGAAATATATAAAAATTATACTACTCCTTTTGTTCACTCAGATATCACTTCTTCTGAAATGATAAAATTTGCAAGTAACGCATTTCTAGCAAATAAAATTTCATTTATAAATGAAATAGCTAATTTATGCGACAAATTAGGAGCTTATGTAGATGATGTATCTAAAGGTATTGGACTTGATCCAAGAATAGGCCCAAATTACCTAATACCAGGTGTTGGATATGGCGGATCATGTTTTCCCAAAGATGTTCAATCATTAAGTGATTTATCTATGACACATTTGCAGAGCTTTGATTTACTACAATCAATAATCACTACTAATCAAAAACAACAATTAATGCCATATTTTTATTTATCTGAAAAATTTAAAAATTTGAAAGGATTAAAAGTATGCGTTTTAGGATTATCGTTCAAAGCAGGAACTGATGATATAAGAGAATCATCTTCAATAAACCTAATTAATCAGCTTTCTAATTCCGAAGTAGTAATAAATACTTATGATCCGGTTAGTATTAACAATTCAAAAAAAATATTACCAGATAGTGTCAACTTTTTTGATGACCCTTATCATGCTATAAACGGAGTTCAGGCAACAATAATTATGACCGAATGGAATGAGTTCCAAAACTTAGACTGGAAAAAAGTTTATAAATCCATGGAAAATCCAAAAATAATTTTTGATGGTAAAAATTTTCTTAATCAAAAATTAATACAGGATTTAGGATTTGAATATTTTGCTGTTGGCAGAAAAATAAAAAATAAAAAATGATTAACATACATTTAAAAATGCTATAATCAATCATCCATCCTTTAGATTAAAATAAATTATGTCAAAAGTATTCACAACACAAAGACCTCCTGTACGTGGTACAAATCATATGATTTCATCAGGGCATTATCTTGCATCAGCTGCTGGTTACAAAATACTTGAAAATGGAGGAAATGCTATAGATGCAGGCGTCGCCGCAGGAATAGTATTGGGCATTACTTTACCTCATTGGGTCAGCTTTGGAGGAGTAGCTCCAATTATGATTTATTCATCAAAATCCAATGAAATATCAACAATTAGCGGAGTAGGAAAATGGCCAGAACTAGCATCTATAGAATATTTTAAATCTAACTCAGAAAATGGTATTCCTTCAACTATTGAAAGAGCAGTCACCCCTGCAGCGTGTGATTCTTGGCTTACTGCAATAGAAAATTTTGGAACTATGTCATTTGAAGAAGTAGTAACTCCAGCTTTAGAAATTTGCAATAAAGGTTTTGTTATTCAAGGAACTTTAGCTCATCTTTTACCAAATATGGAAATAACACCTGAATTATCAAAATTATTAATTAAAAACGGAAAACTATTAAAAGAAGGTGAAATCTTAACACAGAAACAACTTGGGAAAACTTTTGGCAGATTGATAGAAATTGAACGCAAATATAAAAATGAAGGTAGAGTCAAAGCCATAAGGAAAACTAGGGATTATTTTTATAAAGGCGAAATAGCAAAAGAAATAGATGAATTCTTCAAAAAGCATGGTGGTTTATTATCAAAAATCGATCTAGAAAAATTTAGCGTACAAATAGAAAAACCTGAAATTGGAACATATAAAGAATATTCCATTGCCACATGCGGTGCATGGTGTCAGGGACCAATTTTTATAGAGGTTTTAAACTTACTTGAAAATAAAAATATAAAAAATATGGAACATAATTCAGCTAATTACATTCATACTCTAGTTGAAGCAATAAAATTAGCTTTTTCAGACAGACATTTTTATTTGGGTGATCCTAATTTTGTAAATGTTCCACTTAAAGGAATGTTATCTAAAGAATATGCAAAAGAAAGAAGTAAGCTTATTAACAACAATTCTGCATTTGCAGAAATGCCACAACCTGGAAATCCATTTAAATATCAAGATGAACAAAATCCAGATTTTATACTTTCAGAAACCCCTCAACCAAGTAAAAACCTACATGAAGGAGATACTAGTTATGTTGCGGTCGTTGACAAATGGGGCAATGCATTTTCTGCTACTCCTAGTGATGCCTATAACAATTACATACCAGAATTAGGATTAAGTATTTCTGGAAGAGGTAGCCAATCATGGATGGACCCAATTCATCCGTCTTCAATTGAGCCAGGTAAAAGGCCAAGATTAACACCAAACCCTGCAATGATTTTTAAAAATAACAAACCTTTCTTAATATTAGGTACTCCAGGCTTAGATGTTCAAATTCAGGCAATGACACAGCTATTTTTGAATATAATAGAATTTGGTATGAACCCACAAGAAGCAATTGAAGCACCAAGATTTGCAAGCTACAGTTTTCCTCTAACTAGTATGATTAATAATTACGAGCCAGGTGTTCTAAGTTGTGAAAATGATATAAAAGAAAATGTAATTAATAATTTATCTACCCTTGGTCATAAAATTAAATTATGGGATCAAAAATCATACCTTGCTGGTGGACTTTGTGCAATTCAAATAAATAATGAGCTTAAAACTTTGACTGCTGGCGCAGATCCACGAAGAGATGCCTATGCAATAGGAAGATAAATTTAAATCATCAAATCTCCGCCATTAATATCTATTGATACGCCTGTAACTAAAATCTTTTTCATATAATTTATAATTGCCTGATTTGTATAAAATATTGTTAAAAATTTATTATTTATACAAGCCCATATAACCTTAAAAAATAATTGTACTGTTTAATCGCAAATTTGCAATAATATAAAAAATTCTGCATAATATTATGATATGCGTTTAGAGAAGCAATTTTGCTCAGCAACCTTCTACCTTTTAAGGTGCTAACTACGTGGT
>VFGQ01000049.1 GCA_009391605.1 SAR202 cluster bacterium | reverse complement strand
CTGGTCTGATGATGCTATTGTAGATGACAAAGCAGATGGACATTACTTATATGGCAATCGTATTCGTTCGATTAATCATAAAGGTGATCATTACAACGTGGAGGGCCCATTAAATATCCCTCGAGGTCCTCAGGGATGGCCAGTACTTGTACAGGCTGGTTCATCTAAAACCGGACGTCAGTTTGCTTCTAAATACGGTGAAGCGGTGTTCACTGCACATATGGAAAAATCAACAGCTAAATCTTTTTATAGCGATCTTAAATCTCTCGTGAAATCTAGGGGTCGAACACAAAATCAATGCTTAATATTGCCCGGTTTAAGTCCAGTAATAGCATCGACTGAATTAGAAGCAAAGCGTTTTAGTGAAGATTTGAATGATCTTGCAGATACTAATGAAGGTTTAGCAAGATTATCTTCTAGATTTGGCGGTACAGATTTCTCACATTTGCCGCTCGACAAACCTCTTTCTCCTGAAGACTTTCCAGACCCTTCAACGGTTCAATCAGCACGTAGTCGAACTGAGGTTATTGTTGGAATTGTAAGGAAACAGAAACCGACATTACGGCAATTATTATCTAAGATGGCTGCGGCACGTGGCCATTATGTTTTTGCTGGAACACCTGAACAGGTAGCTGAGCTTATAGAAGATTGGTTTTATGATGGAGTTGCAGATGGGATTAATTTGATGCCACCTGTATTACCTAAAATGTTGGATGTGTTTATTGATGAAGTGGTTCCATTACTCCAAAAGAAAGGGATTTTTCGTACCAGTTACCAAGGCAGCACTTTGCGAGAGCATTACGGATTAGAAAGGCCCAATAATATTTTTAGAAAAAGCTCCTGAAATAATTTATTGTAAAAATATTGAAATATTTACAATATTAAACATGCAAATATTGATGATTTAATTCATGTTAGAGGCGTATCACATGAATTGACTCAAAATATACTTCGAGAATTAATTAAATAGATTTAATTTTCAAATAAGATTTATTAATATTGTATAAAATACATTGAATAGTTAAATGTTGTCTGATTTAAATAATTTATATACGGGTGTAATTTACGATGCTTTAAGAGATATGGGCATAACTGATTGTGTACTTTCCTATAATATCAAACCTTCATTTCCTGTTAAAAAACTTGTAGGACCTGTTTGGACTTCTGAAGGACAAACTGACCATACAATTTCTAAAGATGATTCATTGTCTGGATGGTCAAAATTATTAAGTAAAGCTGAATCTGGTCATATTATGGTTTGCGCTGCAAATAATACTGCTGTATCACATATGGGAGAATTATCTGCGGAAGTTTTAAAAAATAAAGGGGTTTTGGGCGTGGTAACTGATGGTGGCACAAGAGATGTCGAATTTTTAGAAAAAATAAACTTACCTGTTTATTGTTCATATGCTACACCTAAAGATATTGTTGGCAATTGGAAAGTAACTAATTTTGGCAAACCGATTGTAATTGATGGTGTGAAAATTGTTACAGGAGATTATTTGGTAGCAGACGCTGATGGAATTGTTATAATTCCAAAAAAATTAACAAATGAAGTAATAGAAAAAGCTATGTCAAAGCTAAACCAGGAAAATATTATGCGAGAGTCTATTTTAAGTGGAATGGACCCGCATGAAGCGTATTTAAAATATCGAATTTTTTAATCTTGAGGTAATATTGAAAAATATCAGTAGAATATTAATTTTTACAATATTAATATTTTCAGTAATATTAATAATTATGCAAAGAACAATTTCATGAGTACTAGCCTTAGATTAAATAATAAAACTGCTATAGTTACAGGAGGTGCGTCGGGCATTGGTGAACAAATTGTCAGGAATTTTGTAGCTGAAGGATGCAAGGTAGCAATATTTGATAAGAATATTAATGGCTTAAAATTAGAAGAAGAATTGACTTCCAATGGATTTAATACTAAATATTATCAATGCGACATAACTGACGAAAATTCTATCATAAAATGTATAAATGAATCATTAACATATCTAAACAACATAAATATATTAGTTAATAACGCTGGAATTGGTAAATCAGGAAACATTTTAACTACTAATAATAATGATTGGGATGAAATAATAAAAGTTAATTTAACAGGCACATATTTAGTTACAAAACACTGTCTGGAAAATTTAATTAATTCAAAAAATGGCTCTATTGTAAATATTGCTTCTGTTGCGGGAATTGTAGCTGTAAAAGACAGATTTGCATATTGTACTAGCAAAGGAGGAGTTATATCTTTAACTAAATCTATAGCTTTAGATTTTGTCAAAGAGAATATTAGAGCTAATGCTATTTGCCCAGGTACAGTTAATACACCTTGGGTTGAACGAATTACACAAGATTATGAGAATCCTGCTGAAGCAAGAGAATTGATGCGTCAAAGGCAACCATTAGGTAGATTAGGAGAACCAGAAGAAATTGCTCAGGCGGCTATATATCTAGGATCAGACGAATCTAAATTTATTACAGGAACTACCCTTGTAATTGATGGTGGCTTAACTATGGCTTAAACTTATTTAAATAAAGGAGTAATTATGAAATCTATGGCAGCAATACATTTAGAATATGGTAATAAGGTCCAAATTGAAGAAATAGACATACCGGATCCAATGGAAACACAGGTTATTGTAAAACTGAAATCTACGGGAGTGTGTCATTCTCAATTACATCAAATGAATAGTGCAGAAACTAGCCGCCCTATATCTTTGGGGCATGAGGGTACTGGATATGTAGAAAAAGTTGGTAAAAATGTCAAAGACCTTAAAGAAGGAGATAAAGTTATTGTGACTTGGGTTGGGAAAAATTCTTATAAAGGGAAATTGGATATTCCTCAAACAACAGCCTCGTATAAAGGAGTTAAATTTTCAGAATTCACATTTACCTGGAGCCAATATACGATTGTTGATGAAAATCTTGTGGTTAAAATTGATTCAAGTCATCCTGACGATGTTAGTAGCATTGTAGGTTGTGCTGTTTTAACTGGAGGAGGTGCAGTATTGCACACTGCAAAAGTTAGGCCAAATAATTCTGTTGCTATTTATGGTATGGGAGGAGTGGGTTTGTCAGCTTTAAAGATGGCACATTTGTTAAATGCTTATCCTATAATTGCAGTAGATATTATTGAATCAAAATTACAATTTGCAAAAGAATTTGGCGCAACCCATATCATTAATTCTATGGAAGAAGATCCTATTCAAAAAATTCATGAAATTACAAATGGTGGAGTAGATTATGCTTTTGATGCTATTGGTGTAAAACAAACTATGGAACAAATTTTACCTTCTGTAAAAGATGGTGGATCAGGAGCAGAGAATATTGGAGGTAAAGCTGTATTAATAGGTATTCCAGCTGTATACGATATTTCTATAGATCCAAGAAATTTCATGTTTAAACATAAACAATATATAGGCAGTTTAGGTGCGACTTACCCTGAACAAGATTTTGAAATGTATTTAAGATGGCACAAAGAAGGCAAATTTCCCTTGAATAAATTAGTTACTGATCGTTATACACTTGAGGATATAGCTATTGCTTGTGACGATTTGCATAGCGGAAAAATAACAGGCCGAGCAATTGTAGAATTTTGAAGAATTCTGTTCTTAATTGCCTTAAATTAATTCTATATTCTTTTATTTTACTTGTACTTCTTAATTGTAATTTAAACAAACAGGTTCAAGATGATATTGATATTCAAATAAATTCTGTAGATATTCATAATTCTATAATATATAAGAATGAAAATGGCGATTTGAATTTATTAACTGAAAATGAAGAAAATATTGAATTTACTAAATCAGATATTAATACTAAGTATTTTTGGCCGACTATTTCAAACGACAATAAATTTATATCTTATTCTTATGTTATTGAACAAATAGTAGATTATAAAATTGGTATAAATATATTAAATATTGCAAATAATCAAACATATGAAATATATTCAGAAATTAATCCTCTGAAAAATATACTCTCCAATCATATCCCGCATTACATGACATGGTCTTTAACTGAAAATATATTATCTTTTATAATTCCAACTGAAGATTACCCTGCCCTGTATTTACACAAAACATCTAATACAAACCATATAAAGAAATTAGTTGAAAACGGACCTTTATGGATTAATTGGAATGAAAATAACAATTTGTCTGTTCATAGAAGAAATAAAAGATTAATTTTTAACATTAATAATAGTATTACAAATTTAATTCATACAAATGAAGTTAGTCCATTTTATCGTATAGATGCTTGGGGATCATTAAATCCAATATCTCATAATATTTTTTCAGTTTATCAAAGTGATGCAAAATATAAACATATTGTAAAAAATGACATTTTA
>VFGQ01000123.1 GCA_009391605.1 SAR202 cluster bacterium | reverse complement strand
GAAGATAATACAACACCTGAAATTGGACAAATCAATGCAACTAACCCTTGTGGAGAACAACCTCTTTTATCGGGTGAATCATGTAATTTGGGTAGTATAAATTTAGGTAATTTTGTTAATGACAAAGAATTTCAAGAAGATAGATTTATAGAAATAATAAGAACATGTGTCAGATTTTTGGATAATGTTATTGATGCAAATAATCATCCAACAGACAAAACAATTGAAATGAACTCCTTAACAAGAAAAATTGGCCTTGGATTAATGGGGTGGGCAGATTTATTAATAAGAATGGATATTGCTTATGATTCTGATGAAGCTATAAATTTAGCTGACCGTATTGGAGCAATATTACAAGATACTGCTGACAGATATAGTTCACATTTAGGCAAATTAAAAGGAGATTTCCCTGCATTTGATAAAAGTACATTAAATATCGAGAATGGAGGGGAATGGGAAACTATGAGAAATGCATGGAGATTGAGTATCGCACCAACAGGAACAATAAGTATGATTTCAAATTGTTCCAGCGGAATAGAACCACTTTTTGGAATTGCATATAAAAAACATAATATGTCTGCTGCTTTAGAAGGTATAGAACTTTTTTATATTAACGATGATTTAAAAAAACAACTAGACGAAAACATTATCGATGAAGAAAATGAAGATATTAATTTAGATAAATATCTTGATGGTGGAGGAGATATAAGATCTTTAATGTCAGAAGAACAAAACAAAATTTTTGTTGAAAGTCCAATGATATCACCAAAATGGCATGTTAAAACTCAGGCTGTATTTCAAAAATATGTTGACAGCGGCATATCCAAAACAATAAATTTACCAAATGAAGCCACTAAAGAAGATGTTGAGGAAGCTTATACATTAGCATGGGAACTGGGGTGTAAGGGTATAACAGTTTACAGAGCAGGTAGCCGAGAAAAAGAAGTATTAGTTTCAACAAATAATAAAACTACTAATAAAACAACAACCAGCAATGTTGAAAAAGTTCTTGAAACAAATGTACCTCAACCTAGAAATAGACCCTCAACCGTGCCAGGTGTAACTGAAAAAATTAGAACTGGACATGGAAATATGTATGTAACTGTTAATTTCGATCAACAAACAGATCCTTTTGAAGTATTTACAAACCTTGGCAAAGCAGGATCAAGTGATTCTGCAAACTTAGAAGCCGTTTCCAGATTAATTTCACTTGCTTTAAGATCAGGAATTGAACCTAAAGAAATAGTGAATGAATTAAGAGGAATATCAGATTTACCTGTGTGGGATAACGGGAAGCTAATATTATCAGCACCTGATGCCGTCGCTCAAGTATTAGCTAAACATTCCTCTATAGATTCAATAGAAAAAATAGGCGTAGATATAACACAATCAGATGGTAACAATAAAACATCAGATCAAAATAACGGAAATGGTATCAATCATAATACTGAAAACAAAAACACAATCCCTGAGCAACCCAAAGTTGGAATGCCTTGCCCGGAATGTCATGGATCAAATTTGATTTTCGAAGAAGGTTGCTTAAATTGCCATGAATGTGGGTATTCAAAATGTGGGTAATAATTTAAATTTATAAATTATAATTTTAAATACTGTTATGGCTATAAAAAACAAACCTATAATTGCTATAAGCATGGGAGACCCTTCCGGAATAGGACCTGAAATCATATGCAAATCATTAAGTGAAATTATATTCGAATATGATTTTCATCCATTGATTTTAGGTAATTTTGATGCATTAGAACATATAGATAACATAATTAAATCACATTTGAAATTCTTAAAAATTGATTCACTCTCAAGAATATCTGAATTAAATTCAGATATTATCCCCGTAATGGATGATTCAAACTTAGATTTTAGTAAAATTTCACCAGGTGTTGTATCTGCTACTGCAGGAGACGCATCAATGAAATGGGTTCTACATTCTGGCAGACTTGCAAATGCAGAAAATAATAAAGTTGATGCAGTTGTTTCATGCCCTATCAATAAAGAATCGTGTGGCATGGCTGGAAGTGGTCCTATAGGTCATATGGAGCTATTTCAAGAACAAACAAAATCCGAAAATGTTGCTACAATGCTAATGACACCAGGTTTACGTGTCGTACACTTGAGTACCCATAAATCTTTAAAAGAAGCTTGTAATTACGTAACTTTTAAAAATGTGTATACAAAAATAGAACTAATTCATACTGATTTTAAAAAATGGGGGTTCGCAAAACCAAAAATAGGGGTGTCTGCATTAAATCCTCACGGATCTGATGGAGGTTTATTTGGTACAGAAGAAAAAGAACATATTCTTCCTGCAGTTTCAAAAGCACAATCAGAGGGAATAGATGTGACAGGACCTATTCCGGCAGACACAATATTTAATCAAGCAATCAATGGTGAATACGATGTTGTATTAGCACAATATCATGATCAGGGACATATACCAATAAAAGTACATAATTGGGAGCATAGTGTAAGTTTAAACCTGGGATTACCTTTTATAAGAGCATCGGTTGATCATGGGACTGCTTTTGACATAGCATATAAAGGGATCGCAGATCACACTAGTTTCAAAGAATCAATTAAGTTGGCAATATATGTTGCAGAGAATAAATCCCTTCCTAAATTTCAATATAATACAAAGGATCAATAATGAAAATTTCATTTATTGGGTCAGGGAAAATGGCCGAAGCTTTAATCAGCGGTATAACTGAATCTCATACACTTTCACCAAATTCCATAAATTGCACAGATAGAGACGATAATAAAACTACTTATTTGAATAAAAAATATAAGGTTAATAAATACACAAATAATTTAGATGCAATAAAAAACGCAAATATAATTTTTATTTGCATAAAGCCCCAGGATATCAACATATTATCAAATGAATTAAAAGATCAATTTAAAGATAATCAAACAATTGTCTCCATTCTTGCTGGTACACAAATTCAAACTCTTCAAAAATTATTTAATCATGATTCTATAATAAGAATAATGCCTAACACTCCCGCTCAGATTAAAAAAGGTGTATCTGTATGGACACATACAGAAAAAACTGATCCAATTCATATAAAACAAATTAAATCTATCCTAGTCTCTATAGGCAATGAATTTTATGTGGAAAAAGAAGAATTAATAGATATGGCTACAGCGTTATCTGCAAGTGGCCCAGCTTACTTATTCTTATTTGTAGAATCTTTAATTGAAGCAGGTATAAATATAGGGTTACCTGATAATTTATCAGAAAATTTAACTACTCAAATGATTGATGGTAGTATAAATTTATTAAATTTTTCTGAAGAATCCCCACAAAAATTAAGGGAAAATGTAACATCACCTGGAGGAACTACAGAAGCTGCACTAACAGTTCTTATTAAAACCAATTTTAAAGCAAATATTATTGAAGCTATTAAAGCTGCTTATGAAAGAGGATTAGAATTAGGTAAATCTTAATGAACATTTATATATTAATTAGTAGTATCATTTTCATTTTTACAAGAATATTTTTTTTCGCCTTAATTCTAAGAATTATATTATCATGGATTAAAATAAGTCCTTATAACCCTATTTCAAGAATAACGTATCAAATAACTGAACCTTTATTAGGAAAAATACGCCAATATGTTAAACCTTTTGGTATGTTTGACTTTTCACCTATGATTGCAATCATAGGCTTAGAAATATTAGAAACTATTGCAAATCGTATATTAATGTTTTTTGCAAATTAATTTTCTTTTAATATTCTTAAAATAAAGACATAAAATAATATTTCTTGTATTATATGAATATTAAATAAATAAGAGATTATTATCATGACTACTGAATCAATAATTACCTTAACACCTAAAGCTATTACAAAAGTTCAAGATATACTTTCAAAAGAACAATCAAATACTGCTATGTTAAGAGTTCTTGCTATGCCTTCCCCAGGAGGAAATATACAATATATGTTTGCAGTAGAAGAAACATCAGCTGAAAATGATAAAATTTTCGAATTTGAAAAAATAAAAGTTCTTGTTGATGAAAATAGTATAGATGTTTTACAAGGATCAGAAATAGATTATATTGACTCAATCATGAGAAGTGGGTTTGTTATCAGTAATCCTAATAATACAGGCGGATGTGCCTGTGGCGGAAGTGGCGGTGGTGACGGATGTGCCTGCGGTGGTACCGGCGGCGGATGCGGCGGCGGCGGTGAAGGTGGATGTGCCTGCGGTGGTGGTGGTGGTGGCTGTGGCGGTGGTGGTGGTGGATGT
>VFGQ01000094.1 GCA_009391605.1 SAR202 cluster bacterium | reverse complement strand
AGACAATGTTCACATACTTTAAATCTGAGTCTATTTCAAAATTTATAAATAAATTATTTACTAGAAATCCTTCCCATTTTGTATCTAATCTAGACCACTGAGTAACACAATGGAAATCTTCTTCAATATTATCTTCAGTAAGTTTAATTATTTCATTCCATTTATATTCCCTTATTAGGTTTGAATCGGCATTGATTGTTAATTTCCATGTATCTAAATTTATAGATGGGGTAGGGAATACTGAAAAAACAGGGAATTTCTCAGTAACAAATTGTCCGGGTGGAGCATCAGTGGTTTGTAAATTGTTATTTGTTGTTATTTTACCTATTTTTTTTTGCATATATATATTATACATTTATAATATTAAATATTGGTATAATTAAACAAATATGATTTAAAAATTACATATGTATGAAGTTATTTCAAATTCATTAAAAGAATTGGAACAGGGCAAGAATATTGTTTTAGCCACTGTTGTTAATACTAAAGGATCCACTCCTCAAAAAATTGGATCTAAGTTACTTGTTCGTGATGACGGATCAACCGTAGGAACTTTAGGAGGAGGATGTGTAGAAGGTGATATATGGTTTGAATCCAAATCTATGTTGGAAGAAAATTCAGATTCAGAAACAAGATTCAGAGAATATACTTTGAATCAGGAATTAGCAGAGCAAGAAGGCTTGGTTTGTGGTGGTACTATGTATTTTTTATTGGATAAAATAATTCCCGAAAATCAAAATATTGAACATTTAAGATCTTTGCAAAATTCTTTAAATGGAAAAGATAGTGGGAAAAGTATTTTGACATTAGTTAATTCTCAGAATAAAGATTTATCTATTGGAATTAAAAAAACTTTTGATTTTGAAAATACAAATGAAATTTTTAATGATGAATTAATTAATGAAACAGAGGATATTGAGAATACCATTTCGAATCGTACTAGTAAATGTATTAAACTTAAAGATGGTAATGAATGGTATGTTGAGATTTATACAACTCCTGCAACATTGTTAATTTGCGGAGGTGGTCATATTGCAAATAGCTTGGCACCGATTGCCCATAAACTTAATTTCAATGTCTGGATTACTGATGACAGGAAAGAATTTGCAAACAGTAATCGATTCCCACATGCGGAAAGAATAGTTAATGATCTTCCTGAGAATGCTTTAAAAAGCTTACCTGTTACTGAAAATACTTATATTATTATTGCAACAAGAGGGCATAGATATGACCTTGTTGCCACACAGGCAGCTGTTCAAACAAAAGCAAAATATGTTGGTATAGTAGGAAGTATGAGAAAAGCTATATTAATATTTGAGGATTTATTGAAAAATGGAATTCCTGAAGAAAAAATAAGAGCGATACGTTCTCCGGTAGGTTTAGATTTAAGAGGTAGATCTCCTGATGAAATTGCTGTGAGTATTATTGCTGAAATGTTAATGATTAAAGAAGGTGGGACAGGGCTTCCGATGGCTATGCCTGAAAAGGTTTGGTCTAAGATTATTTCTAAAATTAATAATTCTCTTTCAGAAAGTAAAATCTAATGAATAATATTGGCGGGCTATTATTAGCCGCTGGTTTGTCTACTAGAATGGGTGAATCCAAACCACTTTTAGAATGGAATGGTAAATCTTTAATTGAATTTCACATAGATGTTTTAAATTCCTTAAAAATAAAACCAACCATCGTTTTAGGTTTTTGTAGTGAAACAATTATCCAAAAAATTAGAAATTATGATGTTGATATAATAGTCAACTCCAATTACAAAAACGGGAAAACTTCTTCAATAATTAAAGGTTTGGATGCTATATCTAAAGATGATGATATTCTCTTAATGTCAATTGATCAGCCAAGGCCTAAATATATCTTAGAGAAATTAATAAAAAATCATTTTCAATCAGGCAAAGAGATAACCATTCCTAAATTTATATTAGAAGATGGCTCTTTAAGAGGAGGACATCCAATTATTTTGAGTAAAAAAATATTAGATGAAATGTATAAATTTATTTCCTCTGAAAAAACTATTAAAGATTTTATATTAAGTAAAAATTCTATTAATGAAGTTATTTTTGAGGATCCGATAATTAAACTTGACTTAAATAACAAACAAGATTATTTTGAGGGGCAAAAGTTATTTGTAAAGAGTACAGAAAATGATAAAGAATAATATTGCTATGACAATTGCAGGTTCTGATTCGGGAGGAGGCGCTGGTATACAGGCTGATTTAAAAACCTTTGCTTCTTTAGGAGTCTATGGTACATGTGTTATTACTGCTGTAACTGCTCAAAACACTTTAGAAGTCAAAGATGTTGAAATATTAAGTAATGAAATTATAATTAATCAGTTTGAAGCTTTAATAAATGATATTTATCCAGATGCAGTTAAAATAGGAATGTTAGGGAATCCTGAAGTAGTAGTTTTAATTAGTAAATTGCTATCACAAATTAATAATGTTCCGATAGTATTGGATCCGGTTATGATTGCAAAAAGCGGTGATCAACTAATTTCTGATGATGCAATAAGTAAATTAAAGAATGATTTGATCCCTCTATGCAGAATTCTTACTCCTAATATACCTGAAGCAGAAGTTTTGTCAGGAATTAAAATTACCAATAGAGATGATATGATAGCAGCTAGTACAAATATTTTAAAATTTGGCCCTAAATATTTACTTTTAAAAGGAGGACATTTGCCTGGTGATCCTATAGATATACTTTTTGAAGAAGAGCAGGGCATGATTCTTGAATTACCACAAAAAAGAATACATACAAAAAACACTCATGGAACAGGATGTACTTTTTCATCAGCTATTGCAGCAGAATTAGCAAAAGGTGTAGATATAAAAAATAGTGTGATTAATAGTCAAAAATATGTATATTCAGCTATTAAATCATCTGTGGAAATTGGAAAAGGACATGGTCCTTTAAATCATTTTTTCAATATATAACAAGAATGGCATTATATTTAACAGAAACAGAAATTAAAAAAATAATAAATATGGAATTAGCACTTAATTCTGTGGAAGAAGCGTTTCAATTAATAGCCTTAGGCGATGCAGTTACTAAGCCACGTGAAAGATTGCCAGTGGGATTAACTAGTTTGAATTATATGTCTGCAGGTATAGATAAACAAAACTTAACCGGATTAAAAGTATATGTTCCAAATAAAAACGGAACAAAATTTTATTTTCACATAATGAACGCTTTAAATGGAGAATTGATTGCCATAATGGAGGCTAATGCTTTGGGGCAATTTAGAACCGGGGCAGCTTCAGGTATTGCAAGTAAATACTTAGCAAAAAAAGATTCAAAAAATGTTTTATTAATAGGTACAGGTTATCAGGCTTATACGCAGGCTTTAGCACTTGATAGAGTTTTTGAATTAGATGAAATATATGTTTATAGCAGAGCTGAAGAAAACAGGATGAATTTTATTAATAATTATTCATCTGCAATGAAATCAAAATTAACTCCTGTTGAGGATATTCAATCAAATGTTAATAATATAGATATTATTTCTGTGATAACTAATTCCAGAACCCCGGTTATTAATAGTGAAATTATTGAACCTGGTGTTCATATAAATGCAGCAGGATCTAATCATTCTTTGAGAAGAGAGTTAGATACAAAAACAATTTTAAAAGCAGATAAAATTTTTGTAGATGATATCGATCAGGCAAAAATGGAATGCGGTGATTTGATTTATCCTGAATCTTTAGGATTAATTCAGTGGAGAAATATTATTAATTTTTCAGATGTATTAAAATTCCCTGAGAGATTCAAAAGAAGTCATAAAGATATAACAATTTTCGAATCCCAAGGATTAGCTTTATGGGATTTGGTTACTGCGATTAATGTTTGTGAAATAGCTAAATCAAAAGGAATTGGAGAAAAAATAAATGCCTAGTGTAATTGAAGTGCAAATTGAAGATAAAGTTGGAATTATAAAATTAAATAGACCTGAATCATTAAATGCGTTTAACAATGAATTGTCTGATGCACTTTATTCACAAGTAGAAGAATTTAATGCATCTTCAACTGTTAATTCTATTCTTATAACAGGTAACGGAAAAGCATTTAGCGCCGGAGCAGATGTAGCAGGATTTCAGGATGAAAATACAAAAAAAAGATCGCCTCTTTCATGGAATGACTTAATTGATTTGTTTATAAGATCAAAGCCAATAGTTGCTGCTATAAATGGTTTTGCAGTAGGAATGGGTATAACATTATTTTTATTTGCTGATATAA
>VFGQ01000062.1 GCA_009391605.1 SAR202 cluster bacterium | reverse complement strand
TCCAAGAATCACCAATAGTATTACCAACAGGTGAAATCATACCAATACCAGTTATAACTACTTCTCTAGTCAAAAAATCTCCAAATCATAAATAATAAATTATTATTTCATATTAAATTAAATTAAAAAATATATATTATGGTTAGTTTAACTAATGATGATTTATTTCTTTCACTTTAACTATATCAAGATATTTCTCTACTTCATTTTTGCTAGGCTGGCTTTGTATTCCACCTCTAGCTGAAACTTTAAGCCCAGCAGAGGTTATTGCATATCTCATATTATCTTCTAAATTCATATCTTTGACATAAGAATAGTAAAAACCACCAAGAAAAGAATCTCCCGCACCTGTAGTATCAAGTAATCCTTTAGGGGTAGTAGCTTTAGAGTATATAATTTTATTTGAATTACCTATATATGCTCCATCTTCACCGCATTTTACAATAACAAGTTTACATCCCGCTGACAAACCGAATTTTATCATATCTAATGGTGTATCCAATTCAAAAACTTTATTTACTTCTTCAGGATAGGATGGGGATAGAATGTCAATATATTTTATTATATCTAAGATAGCATTTTTTGCATCAATTGCTGACCAGATATTGGATCTGAAATTTGTATCAAAAGAAGTTGTAACCCCCAACGATTTCGATTTATTTAAATATTCACTTACTGCATCTCTGGCAGAATCAGAAATACACTGAGTTAAAGAACTTGTGTGAAAAATTTTTGAACTTTTTAAATAATCTTCATTTATTGTTTTACTATCAAGTTTACTTGCAGCACTATTTTTTCTGTAATACACAAATTGTCTGTTATTATCATTTTGTAAAACTGTAAAATGTACTCCATTAAAACCTTCTATGATCTGAGTACACTCTAGATCAATATTCAAAGATTTCCATTCATCAAGTAAATAATCTTTAAATGGATCATCACCAACATTGGTTATATAGCCACAGTGAAGACCTAATTTTGATGCCATTGATATCATGTTCATAGTGTCTCCGGCATAAGATTTATGAAAAACTGGACTTTGTGAAAGTGAGCCAGATCCATATAATTCAATCATTGTCTCGCCCATACTAATTATATCTAATTTTTTCATAATGTAATTTTATCAATTAATGTAAAATATTATAAAGTTAACTATATTAATTGCAAGAACAATAATGATTTCAGTAAAAATTGATACGCATGGATGTAAATTAAACCAAGCTGATAGTATTCAATTATATAAAAAGTTTATTCAAAATGGATTTAATGTAAATTCAAACCTAGAAAATCCTGATATATATGTACTAAATTCATGTACAGTAACTCACGTAGCTGATAAGAAAGCAAGAAAATCATTAAGGAAGATGAAAAATAATAACCCTTCCATATTAACAGTTCTTACTGGCTGTTATGCAGAAAGAGATAAAGAAAATATCATAAAAAGTAAAATCGCAGATTTAGTCTATGGTAATTTCCAAAAAGAAAATCTTATTAATGATATTTCTAATCAACTTGGTTATCAACTTCCACCTATAAGTAGCCCTATTAAAACCGGTAATCTTTTAGAAAGGACACGAGCTTCAGTAAAAATACAGGAAGGATGTAATCAAATTTGCGCCTATTGCATTGTGCCGAAAGTAAGAGGCAGAGAAAAAAGCATTAATAAAAAATTGATTGTAAATGAAATAAATGATTTACGCGAAAGTGGTTATAAAGAAATCATACTTACAGGGACGCAATTAGGATCTTATGGTTTTGATTTAGTTAATGAAAATTTAGAAACATTAATTAAATATATTATGACTGAGACTAGTATTGAAAGATTACGAATTTCTTCTATTCAAGCTCATGAAATTTCAGAAGAATTATTAGATATTTACAGTAAATATTCACAAAGAATATGTAATCATTTCCATCTTGCTTTGCAAAGCGGTAGTAATAATATTTTAAAATTAATGAGAAGAAAATATGATAATTCAAGATATTTAGAAGCAGTAAATCTAATAAAATCAAAACTTGCAAATCCATCCATTTCAACTGATGTCATTGTGGGCTTTCCGGGAGAGACGGAAAAAGATTTCAATGACACATTAAAAATAATTAAATCATCAAAATTTTCTAAAATTCATTTCTTCCCATATTCCGACAGACCTGGAACTTCTTCATATTATTTCAAAAACAAAATTAAACCTGATATTAAAAAAGAAAGAATGAAAATTGCCTTGGAATTAGCTAAGACTGAAGAATCAACTTACAGACGCAATGTTTTAAATCAAACAAGAAATGTTCTTTGGGAAAAACCGTTAAATCAATCAACATCAATATTCGAGGGCTACAGTGAAGATTATCTAAGAATCCAAACAGAATCAGAATATAATTTATATAATAAAATCACACCTGTAACACTTGAGGAATTTAAAAAGGATTATATAATTGGAAAAGTTTTATAATTCAATTGGCTGAATTGCTAAATTTCCGCTACTTGATGATAAATAACCTGCTGAATGTCCTACTTCGTTCCCAAAGACCAATAACCAGCCATCATTAACAGCCATATCAATAAGTTTCTTTTTCCATTCTAAAGTTTCATGAGGATAAACATCATACGCAGCAACATGTTGGGGTGAGATATGAAACCTTGTGGGTATAATAGACCCTGCATAAACAATTCTTTCACTTCCCCATTCTATAAATACAATTTGATGCCCCATAGAAGGGCCACCAGTAATTTGTGTTTTTATTCCAGGAATAATTTCGCTTTCTCCATCTAATTGTTCAATAAGGTCTTTTTCAATTAAGGGTAAAAAATCATCCTGATTTACGAAAGATTTTTCTATTTCTGAAGGTTCTTTACTTTCCTCAACACATACTTTTTGTACAAGATGTTTAGCTTTAGGAAAAGCTGGTACTAACTTGCCAGATCTATCTAATTTAGTACATCCTCCAGCACGATCAAATTGTAAATGAGATAAAATGATTAGACTGATATCTTTAGGGCTTAAATTTAATTGTTTTAGGCTTTTTGCCAATTTATTACCATTCAATGAATATGTATCTTTTACCATATCATTGGATTTAGATCCTAAACCAGTATCTACTAAAATATTAAATTTAGGAGTTTGTATTAATAATAAATTAATACCCATTTTTACACGATTTCTTCTATCAGGTTTAATAGCCTGTTCCCAATCCATTTTAGGGATTCTGCCAAATAAGGCTCCCCCATCTTTTGACAAGGTACCATCAGTTACCAAGTTTACTGCAGCAGATCCTAATTTCATTTTTAAAGCTCCAATATTATCTATTAATATAATTTGTACAATGCAGAATATTATAAACGGAAAGTTCAAATCAGGCAAAATTTAAGTTATAATCTTGAATGAAAACACTGATAAAAGGGGTCATTTAATGAAATTTAAAATTTTAAATTCATCTCTCATTGAATTAAATACTGATTCAATTTGCATACCATATTATAAAAATAACAACAAAAATACTGATTTAAACTCTGTAAATAATTTAATTGATAATCTGATAAACGAATTAGACACTAAAAAGCAAATTTCTTCAGATTTAGGTGAAATAACAAATATTTACACAATGAATAAATTAAAATCGAAACAATTAATTTTAATCGGGATGGGTGAAGAAAAAGAACTTAATTATGAAAAAATAAGAAAAGCTAGTGGAAGTCTTGGTAGATTTTTAAACAATATGAAAAACAATTCTGCTTCTATAATTATATCGGGTGATGGAAATAACAATTTAGAATTTAATAAAACTGTTAATGCAATTTCACAAGGATTGATTCTTGGAACTTATAAATATGATAAATTTAAAACCAATAAAAAGCCAAACACCTTAGAGAGAATTGATTTAATAAATACACAGGATAACACGCCATTCGGTACTTCATATAATTTTGAAGAAATAATTAATGAATCTGATTCAATAAATTTAGTCAGAAATCTAATTAATGAACCACCTAATTATATGAATCCTAATGAACTAGAAAATGTAGCTAAAGATATAGTGAAAAATTCTGAATTAGAATTAACAATATTAAATGTCAAAGAAATGGAAGATCTAGGAATGGAAGTAATATTAGGAGTGGGACAGGGA
>VFGQ01000060.1 GCA_009391605.1 SAR202 cluster bacterium | reverse complement strand
TATGTAAAACTTTACATGAAATTAATTTTGATTAGGAGGATCAACAGCTAATATGGATGAAAAATGGACATTTATCACTAATCATGGTCTAGTATTAAGCCATATAGCTCAAAACCCAAAAATCACAGCAAGAGAGATCGCATTAACTGTCGGCATTACTGAAAGAACAACCCATAAAATTATTACTGACCTTGAACAATCAAATTATATTTCAAAAACCCGTATTGGACGCAGAAATATATACGAAGTAAATTTCAGAAATTATTTAAGACATCATTCAAAAAAAGATATTGAAGTATCTACAATTCTACAAGCTCTAAATGTAACAATTGACAATTCTGACTCAAATGACAGCAAATATGCTAGTGCGTAAATAATTATCTTATTAAAATTCCTATTATCAAGTTCATATTATTCTTGATCCTTTAATAAAATAAATGTTAAAATCCTTTTTCGTGGTGGGCGTGGTAGAGTGGTTAATACGCCCGGTTGTGGCCCGGGAGAGCGAGGGTTCGATTCCCTCCGTCCACCCCAAATATGTATAAATCGTGTAACAATTTCCCATCCCAATATTCTTTATATATATACTATAATGTTAAAATGCGCCTGTAGCTCAGTGGACAGAGCAGCTGACTTCGGATCAGCGGGTCGTAGGTTCGAATCCTACCAGGCGTGCCAAAAATATTAAATAGTAAATAGATATGGATAGAGAAATACAAAAAGAATTATCATCAAATGGTACTCTTCGTGCAGCAATAAATATGTCAAATTTTCTCCTGGTTACAGATAAGACAAAAGATGGTATTCCTATAGGAGTATCTCCAGATATGGCGCAAGAATTGGCAAATAAATTAGATTTACAATTAAAACTTATTCCATATGATAGTCCAGGAGAAATTGCAGATGATGCTGAGAATGACAAATGGGATATATGCAATATTGGAGCTGAGCCTCAAAGAGCAGAAAAAATTAATTTTAGTGCTGCCTATGCTGAAATTCAGGCAACTTATATAGTGCAATATAATTCAAAAATTAACAATATATTAGATGTGGATAAAATTGGAAACAAAATTTGTGTAGCTAGCAGAACTGCATATGGATTATGGCTTGAACGAAATATACATAATGCTGAATTAATACAGGTAGAAGCAGTAGATAGCCCTTTTGATGTATTTTTAAATGAAAACTTAGATGCATTAGCAGGATTACGACCTGCACTAATAAATGATGTTAAAAAAATATCAGGGGCAAAAATATTAGAAGGGCAATTTATGTCTGTTCAACAGGCAATTGGAACTTCTATTCAAAACATACATTCAGCAATATATATTGCTGAATTTGTTGAGGAAATGAAAAAATCCAGTTTCGTACAAAAGTTAATAGACAAACATAATGTAAATGGGAGATTATCGGTAGCAAAATTAGCTTAGCAGGAATATATCAGCCAAAAATCCAAAGATTATATATTCCTGCTAATTAATTACAACCTTACCATAGAACAAATGTTCTAGTCAAGATTTAATTGATTATAGAATTTATTTTATCTTGATTTAAATCATTTAATATGTAATCTACTAAATTAATTCCATTACTGTAATCATTTAAGTCTATAACGCTATTATGAGAGTGAAGATATCTTGTTGGTATACCAAGATTGATAGCAGGTATCCCTTTACGTGATTTTTGATACATCGCTCCATCTTCTCCATATCCAGCTAAAACTTCATATTGTAAATTAATACCATTGTCAAATGCGATTCTTTCAATATAATTTTGAAGGTTTTTATCAGGCAACATTGAACTATCATGTAAAAATATAGAAGGGCCTAGTCCTAATTCTTCTTGAGCTTCATCTTTTATCATATACGGGAAATCACCCGCAACTCCCACCTCAAGATTAATACATATATCTGAATTTGTGATGTAAGCTGTAGTCATAGCACCTCTGAGTCCAATCTCTTCTTGTGTTGTGAAAACAAAATTTATATTATACGGAAGAGTTATATCATCCACTTTTTTTGCAAGATCAATCAACATTGCACAGCCAATTCTGTCATCCCAAGCTTTTCCTAATAATCGATCATTTTTCAATTCTACAACTTTACTGTATGGTGCAATAGGGTTGCCAGGTTTTATCCCAATATCAATAGCATCATTTTTATTCTTTGCCCCAATATCAATAAATAATTCATTATTAGTTTTATAAAAACCTCTTCTCTCTTCTGGTGTCATTACATGAATTGTTTTAATTCCTGATATACCAATAATATCTTTATTATCAGTTCTTATTATCCATCTCTGGTTTATCATTGCCTGAGATAGCCAACCACCTAGGTTCTGGACTTTGATAAAACCATTATCATCAACATATTTAACTAAATATCCAATCTCATCCATATGAGCAACTAAGGATATAACTGGTAAAGATGAATCATTATGTTTAGAAAATATAACTGACCCGAGACCATCTACAGTTCTCTTAAACGAATTTAAAGAATTAAATTCATTAGAAATTATTGTATTTACTTCTTCTTCAAATCCTGAAGGTCCAAAAGCTTCTGACAATTGTATTAGTGTATTTAAATTATCCATTATACTCACTTTTAAAATTTACAAATGATTATAAATCTTATACCATACGAAATAAACTTAAAAGTAAAGTAAAATAACCGAATATTTTTCACATAAAACACCAAACACGAACACAAATTTATTTGGTATTTATAAGAGAGGGAAATAAATGGAAAAAGCATTATTGGCAGCCGGCTGCTTTTGGGGAGTAGAAGAAGTATTTAGAACTACCAATGGAATAATAGATACTAAAGTTGGATATTCCGGAGGCCATAAAATAAACCCAACATACGAAGAAGTATGTACAGGAAATACAGATCATGCCGAAGTCGTAAAAGTTGAATATGATGAATCAGTTATTACATATGATCAAATACTGAATATTTTTTTTGAAAACCATAATCCCACACAATTAAATAGACAGGGGCCAGATGTAGGAACGCAATACAGATCTTCAATTTTTTATTTAAATAATAATCAAAAATCACAAGCAGAACAAAAAATAAATTCATTGCAAGAAAATTTCAATAATAATATTGTTACTGAGATCAAAAAAGCAACTGAATTCTATTTAGCTGAAGAATACCATCAAGAATATGTTGCAAAAGGCGGCATATGTCACTTTTGAAAAATAAATCTACTGAAAATACAAACCTATTAGAAATAAATGGAATAACGAAATCTTTTGGAGGGTTAAAAGCTGTTAACAATTGTTCTTTTAATGTAAAAAAAGGGACAATCACTGGCTTAATTGGTCCAAATGGAGCTGGCAAAACTACGCTTTTTAATGTGATCACAGGACAGTTACTAGCTGAAGAAGGTAGTATTAAAATCGACGGAGAAGAAATAAGTCAATTACCTCCTTACACAACATTTAAAAAAGGAATAGTAAGAACTTTCCAAATTCCTCGTGAATTAAAAAGAATGACAGTCCTTGAAAATTTAATGGTAATAAAATCAAATCAATCAGGAGAAAATTTATTTACAACATGGTTTAATCCATGGAAAGTCAAACGAGAAGAAAACGATAACTTAAACAAAGCTGAAGAAATTTTAGATTTCTTAAAATTATCTCATCTAGCTGATGAATACGCTGGAAATTTATCTACCGGGCAAAAAAAGTTATTAGAAATTGGAAGAACTCTAATGTCAGATCCAAAAATTATCTTATTAGATGAACCTGCCGCAGGAGTCAATCCAACATTAATGAACAATATTGTAGACCGCATTATTGCAATATCAAATGAGCGCAAAATTACTTTTTTGATTATAGAACATAATATGGATTTGATTATGAATTTATGTAATCCAATAATTGTAATGAGTTATGGAAGCAAATTAGCAGAGGGTAATGCAAAATCTATT
>VFGQ01000106.1 GCA_009391605.1 SAR202 cluster bacterium | reverse complement strand
TAACCAATATTAAATAATTGTTTAATATTAATTATTTAATTTTTTTATTAATTGATTAACTGAATTGTCAAATAATTTACTTAGTTCTTCTGATATGATCTTTCCATTTGGTTCTAATTGTTTGTCAATTGTTGCTACAAGTAATCTCGGCTGATTTAAAACATTCATTCCAAGGCTTAGTAAGATATGATTTAAATGAGTATATCCTAATAAAGTTCCTGATAGACCTGGAGTTGCACCAATAACTAAAGTATATTTATTTTCAATAACTTTTGGTGGTCGTGAAATCCAGTCAACAATGTTTTTCATAACTCCAGATATAGAACTATTATATGAAGGAGATGCAAAGACAATCAAATCTGAATTTGCCACTTTTTCTTTTGCTGATAATACTGATTCTGGCAAACCTTTTGCTTCAATGTCAGCGTTATATAATGGAAATTTTGAAACATCAATAATATCAGTTTTAAAATCACTATTTTTAGAGATTTTCTCAAGGAAAATTTCTAAAAGCAATTTATTCCAAGATTCATTTCTTAAACTTCCGCATATTCCGCTAATAATCATATCCAGTTCCTTTTATTTGTTAATATAAGTTATTTTAGTGATAATATTAATATTATATATAAAAAGAGATTTTAAATTGATCGCTGATTTAAATAATAAAATTGTTCTCTTAACCGGAGCTGGAAATGGGATTGGAAGAGGAATAGCAATGATAATGGCCAACCAGGGAGCAAATTTATTTGTAACTGATATTGATTTGAAATCTGCTCAAGAAACAGTAGATATATTAAATGTTGACAAAAGCTTTTCTTATAAATTAGATGTTACAGATAATGATTCTATTAAAAATGCTGTAACTAAATGTATTGAACACTTTGGCAATATTGATATTTTGGTCAACAATGCAGGAATACCAGAACCTCAAAATTCATCTTTATCCAAACAGGATATTTATGATTTGGTTATGGATGTTAATTTAACAGGTACAGTTAATTGTACTGAGGCAGTTATTCCTTATATGAAAAAACAAAAATATGGAAAAATTATTAATATAGCTTCTATAGCAGGATTAAGTGCCAGGAGAACAGGAGGAGTTTACACTTTAAGTAAGGCAGGGGTTATAAGATATACAAAAGGATTAGCAGTTGAATTAGGAAGTTATAATATTAATGTGAATTCTATATCTCCTGGGGCAGTTTGGACTGATTTTCAGAAAAATGCAATTAATGCAGATAAAAAACATAATGAGCAAGATGCGAAAAATTTATTTGATAAAAGATATGTTCCTATGATGCCACTGGGTCGTACACAAACCCCTAATGACATAGGTAATTTAGCGGTATTTTTGGCTTCTGATGATGCCTGTAATATTACAGGGCAGAATATAAATGTTGATTCAGGTGCAGTAATCGAATAACTTAATTTTTAAACGGAGTATGTATGAATAAAGATTATTTCCCAGAATATGGAAACTGGACAAGAAAGAATCCAGGTGCTCTGAATATGGGCGAGAAACAGATAGAAGAGGCAATTAGATTTGCTAAAAGCCATGAAAACAAGTTATCTATTAACAATATGCAAATGTTTACCCGCACAGCTTCTGAAACAAAAGAACCACATGATGAAGTATTAGGACCAGTTAAAGAAAGAGGTGAGATGAGTGGATTGATTATTAAAGATGGCTATATTGTTGCTGAATGGGGAGATATTAACAGAGTTGATATGACGTTTAGTGTGACAAAGACCTATTTATCTACAACTGTAGGCCTTGCATATGATAAAGGACTTATATCTGATCTTAATGATTATGTTTATAAATATGCCTCAAATCCTGAAGAGCATTTTGGCAATGAGCATAATAAAAAAATTACATGGGATCATTTATTGAGACAAACAAGTGAATGGCAAGGAGTGTTATGGGATAAACCTGACTGGGCTGACAGACCTCCGGAAAATATGTCTTTTGATCAATTAGATAAACAGGAATATATGATGCCAGGTACAAGGTATAAATATAATGATGTGAGAGTGAACTTGTTAGCCCTACTAGCTACAAATTTGTGGAGAAATCCTCTTCCTAAAATATTAAAAGAAAATGTTATGGATCCTATTGGAGCCTCAAGTACATGGAGATGGCATGGGTATGAAAATTCATGGATAGTGTTGGATGGCCAAAATGTTCAATCAGTAAGTGGCGGAGGGCATTGGGGAGGCGGTATGTTCATTAGTGCTTTAGATCATGCGAGATTTGGTTATTTGTTTTTAAGAAATGGACAATGGGATGATAACAAAATCATTTCCAAAGAATGGATAAAGATGGCAAGTTCCCCTTCTAATATAAATAAATCTTACGGCTTTATGAATTGGTTTTTAAATTCTAATGAAGAAGGCACAGAGAAAAAAATATTGTCAGCTCCTGCTAATGCCGTATATTTTAGCGGATTAGGTTCAAATATAATTTATGTAGATTGGAAGAATAATTTAGTTGTTGTTGTAAGATGGATTGATTCAGATTATTTATCAGGTTTTATAGATTTGATTATTAAATCTATAAAATAAGTGTTCATTATTTTATTCCATCTTTTTTCTAATTCTTTAGTTGTAAAAACAGGTTTGAATCCAAGTTTTAAATATACCGCTATAGCAGGTATTCTCCAATCATCTGTTTGAAGAATTACTTTTTCATATTTTTTTTCTATAAAATGATTGATAACTGCAATACATATATTTTTGCCTAACCCTTTTTTACGATGATCTGGATGTGTTACAACAAAATCTAGTCTCCCAACTTCTTTGTTTTCATAGATAACAGCTGATGCAAATGTTGCCGCAATTGCTGTATTGTTTTCAAGTATTATTTTTGAACCTTTCTGCCTTTCTATTGGAGATATAAATTCATTGAATGTGTTTTCATTCCATTCACCATCAAATTCTCCCATGCATAATAATTCAATCCATGTTTTGTCCAGATCTTTGGAATATTCATTTAATGAATATTTTTTTGAGAGTTTTATTATTTGATTGTTTTTTATAAATTCATTG
>VFGQ01000070.1 GCA_009391605.1 SAR202 cluster bacterium | reverse complement strand
TATCAAGGCTAATGGTCCGTGTTTCATTTCTCCAGCCGGATAACCTTCAGCATGTATATAACTTAATTCCTTCAACTTTAGTGCACCTTCCATAGCTATAGGGTAATTATATCCTCTGCCTAAATACAAAAAGTTAGAATATTCAGAATATTTCTTTGAAATTTTTTTTATTAATTCTGCATTATCCAAAATATTATTCATGTAGTTTGGTATATTTTTATAATCATCAAAAAGTTTACTATTTATCAATTTCGAATTAGAATTTTGAGCTAAATACAAAGCTAGTGTAAATAATATCTGTAAAGTAGACATAAATGTTTTAGTGGATGCTACTCCAATTTCTTTATTAGCTCTCATATAAATTGAATTATTAGTAATTCTTTCAAGTTCAGTATTTTTAGAATTAACAATAGATAATTGATCGTATCCACTCTGTTTCATTAAATGGGATGCTGAAAGTGTATCAGCAGTTTCTCCAGATTGTGAAACCGGAATAATTAAAGTACCTTCTTCAATGACAGGATCTCTATATCTAAATTCAGATGAATTACTACAAACAGTAGGTATTTTAGCTATTTTTTCTATCCAATAGCTACCTAGTAAACAGGCATTATAACTTGAACCCATACCTATCAAATGTATTCTTTTCAATCTACGTAAATCAATTTTATTCATTTCTTCAATAAAACTTATAGATTTATTTACGAAATCTATTCTTCCACTAAAATTATCCAAAAACAAGTTTGGTTGTTCATAAATCTCTTTTTCCATGAAATACTTGTATTTCCCTTTATTTACTAACTCAGATTTGTCATTAATTTTCTTCCATTCTTTGGAAATAAGTTTTTTATCAGTATATATTTCCACTTTGTTACTATTAGCTGAAAAAATTTCATTATCTTCTAAAACCACATAATCACCTACATCAAAACTCAATGCATGCAAATCACTGGATATAGAAATTTCACCATTATTCTTACTTATTAAAATTGAGCCTGCAAAACCTTTTTTAAATCCGAAAATCATTGATGGGAAATACTCAGAAATAACTAAAACAGCAGCATGGCCTATAATGCGTTCTGATGTCTTAGTTATAGAATCAATCATTGTGTAATTTTTTTTCAAAAATGAGGAAATTAAATTTGCAATACATTCAGTATCAGTATCAGTGAAAAATTCAAATCCTTCTTTAATTAAATCTTTTTTAATTTCTAGATAATTTTCTATAATCCCATTGTGTACAACTGCTAACTTTTTATCAGAATCATAAATTGGATGGGCATTAGTTTCAGAAGGTATTCCATGAGTAGCCCATCTCGTATGTCCAATACCCAAATTACCTTGTATTGATTTATTTTGGTATTTATTCGCAAAATCTTTAATTTTACCCTTATTTTTAATTATTGAAATTTTGTTATCTGATCCAATAATTGCTATCCCCACACTGTCATAACCGCGATATTCTAACTCTGTTAAACCATTAATTAACAAATCTTTTATAGGTTTATTTGTTATATTTCCTACTATTCCACACATTATCTATCCTAATAAAAAACATTTTAATTGATAATTGTTTAATAAATATTAATTATTTATATATTCCTCTCATATCAGAGG
This sequence comes from SAR202 cluster bacterium, assembly GCA_009391605.1. The sequence goes on along the minus strand of VFGQ01000070.1, from coordinate 2,222 downwards.
GAATTAATTTAGCTATATTATTCATTATCTTATATAAAATAGCATCTACAGTATCCTTACTTAAAGATTCATTTGATTTTTCAAATTTAAAAACTTTACCTACATTAACAATTATTTTTCCTGTTGGAAATAGGACACCACTTGCTCCTTGATTTTTATTTGTACCTTCAATCCCTATAGGAATTATATTCACACCAGTTCTTACTGCTAAATGAACTATACCGGGCAACCCTCTCTTTAAAACACCCTCTGATCTTGTCCCTTCTGGAAACAAACATAAAGCTTCACCATTATTAAGTATCTTAATTGCCCATCGAAAAAAATTTAGATCTAATCTATTTCTTTTAATAGGATGAGCTCCATAAGATTTAAGCAAAATAGCAACAGGTAAAAATTTAAATACCTCAGATTTAGCAACAAAATTAACTTTTCTGGGAGAAATAACACTAATTAAACTTGGATCCACATAAGCCTGATGATTAGCAACAAAAATCAAAGGTCCATGAATGGGTATATTATTAATACCTTTAATATGGAAATCTGCAAAGGTATTAAGGGACTTTAGTTGTATAAAATTACATATTTTATTTAAGTTTAACATTTAATTTAAAACAATATCTTTTATTAATTTTACAGTTTCTTCCAAATTAATATGATCGTTGAATACAATAACAGCATCATCAGAAGGTATCAATGGAGATATTTCTCTATTTTTATCAAGTAAATCTCTGTAATTTATCTTATCTTTTTCATTTATAAATTTTTTTTTGTCACCTTGATGCATTCTACGAATAGCTCTTGTATTTAAACTACAATCTAAAAAGAATTTAAATTTTGCCTTAGGCAATACAACAGTACCTATATCTCTTCCTACCATAACAATATCACTATTTTCTGCAATTAATTGCTGTTTTATTACAAGATTTTCTCTTACAATTTGAATTCCAGCATATATAGAAACTTTATTATTCACTTCATCAGAAAATATCTTTTTTGAAATATCAATGTTATTTAAAATCACATTTTGGCTATCAGGCACTTGAATATTTATATTTTCAAAAATACCTTTATTAATACACTGAATATTATTTTCATCTATTTGTGACTTAATAAAATAATAAGTTATTGCCCTGTACATTAATCCTGTATCCAAAAAAGATATCCCTAATTCTTTGGCGAGTAATATGCCTGTATCTGTTTTACCAGATGCAGCCGGGCCATCTATAGCAATATGTAAATTTGCTTTCATATTATTTGGATTATAACTTACAGATATATAAAGTTTATATTACAATTATGTCTTAAAAGTAAATTTCAATAACATGAATCTAAATCAAAATGAAAAAATCCTTGTTGATACCTTGATATGTAAGTTAACAAATCAAAGAGTAATTACAGGAAAAACTTCTAACAAAAATATATTCTCAAAGAAAAAAGAAGTATCTTTCTCTGAAATACATAACATTGAAATCATAATGCATCAAGGAGAAGAAAATCGACTTAAAGAAGGAATAAAGTACTTTACTGTTGGATTCAGTATTTTAATAGCTGTATCATTAATACCTTTCCTTAACAATTTATTTCAAAGAATTTTCTTTATCATAGGCATTATCCCTTTAATATATGGACTGTTTCTTATCCCCAAAAGTATATTTAGGTTAAAAGAACATTCAACATTGTTTTTATGGTTAAAAAATGGAAAATGTTTAATTATAAGTTTTCCCAAATTTGATGACGAAAATGTAATTCAAATACAATCACAATTAAATGAATTAATATAGTCTATCCTCTTCCAACATAAAGCTGTGTGTTTGGTAACATTACACTCTCTAACAAATTTACATTTGAAGGAAGATTTACAGTTAAAAATACCAATTCTGCAATATCTTGAGGTTCCATCATTGGCTCTATATCTTTATCCTCTCCTCTGTTAGTTCTTAATTCAGTAATCACATTACCAGGATGTACTATTGAAACAACTACATTAAAATTTCTTCCTTCTAATGCGGCAGCCTTTGTTAATCCTGTTAATCCAAATTTGGAAGTAGTATATGGTACAGAATTTAATCTTGGAACTTGCCCGGAAATACTACCAATATTAACTATCCTTCCATATTTTTGAGATTTCATTAATTTCATAGCCTGCCTGAGGCATAAGAAAGCCCCTCTTAAATTCACATTAATAACTTTATCCCAAGTTTCAACTGACATTTCATCTATTG
>VFGQ01000077.1 GCA_009391605.1 SAR202 cluster bacterium | reverse complement strand
TTGGTTACTGAAGCTTTAATATTAACTATACAAGTATCAATTTATGCCACTTTAATAAATATTCCATTTGCAATATTATTTGGCTTGATACTTACTAGATATAAATCTAAAAGTATAAATTTAACTTTAGATGTCTTGATATCTCTTCCACTTGTTCTTCCGCCTGTATTATCAGGATATTTTTTATTGGTTATTTTTAGCCCTGCAGGTTTTGTAGGAGCTTTTCTTGATAACGTATTAGGTATTGAAATAGTATTTACTAAAATGGCAGCTGTTTTGGCATGTTCTGTAGTTTCTTTTCCTTTGATGGCAAGGGCTGTGATTATAGCTTTTGATTCTGTAAATAGAGATTTAGAAAAAATAGCTAGATCGTTAGGAGCTGGATATATTAGAATGTTTTTCACTGTTACCTTAAGAGAAAGTAAATATGGGGTAATAGCTGGTATTTTACTTGGTTTTGCACGATCTTTAGGTGAGTTTGGAGCTACAATAATTTTTGCAGGAAATATCCAAGGAATTTCGAGGACTATTCCATTGGCAATTTTTCAGTCAATACAAACAGGAAATGATAATGATTTAGGTTTATTAATTTTTTGCTCTGTAGGCTTAGGTGTTTTGGCAGTTTTAATTAATTACTTTTTAATGAATAAGTCGATAAGAAAGAATAGAGGATAAATATGGGTTTTATTAATATTGATATTACAAAAAAATATCCTGATTTTGTATTGAAATGTAGTTTAGATTTTAATGATAAAATAAATGGTATTTTTGGTCCATCCGGTTCAGGTAAATCAACTATTTTAAATTGTATTGCCGGATTTATTTCTCCAGATATTGGGAAAATTAAAATAAAAGATAAAATCCTTTGTGAAATTTCGGGATCTAATTCTTTAAGTAATAATAATATTTCAATAAATCCAGAGCATAGAAATATAGGATATGTTACTCAAAAATCTAATTTATTTCCTAGTATGAATGTTGATGAAAATATTCGTTATGGATATAAAGATGATAATGCAATTAAAGTAGAGGAAATTATTGATATTATGAATGTTGAAAATTTAATTCACAGATATCCTAGCGAACTATCTGGAGGAGAGGCGCAAAAAATATCTATTGCAAGAGCATTGGCTAGATTCCCCTCAGTTCTTTTGATGGACGAACCTGTATCAGAATTAGATCTGGAATCTAAATTAATGGTTCTTGGTTATTTGAAAAAAATAAATAAAAATTTCTCTATTCCTATAATTTATGTTTCTCATGATATATCTGAAATTGTATCTATTTGTGATAAAGTTGCAATTATTGAAAATGGTCAAATTAAAGATGTAAAGAATTCTCAATTATTAACATCTATTTCTAGTAATGATTCAGAATTTGAAAATATTTATGTAGTTAATGAACCTATATCAGAAAACTCGATATTTATTAATAATATAAAAATCAATACTTTAAATAAATTGGAGTCTGAAAGTGCAGTTATTTTAATACCTTCAAATTCAGTAATATTATCAAAATATGAGCTTAATAATATTGATGCAGAAAATATGTTTTTAGGTAAGATAGAGAATATAAAATCGATGGGATCTAAAGTGAGGGTTTTTTGTAATGTTGGATTTGATATTGTTTCTGATATTTCTGAATATTCATTTAAGAAAATGGATTTAAATATTAATGATGAGATTTATGTTATATTTAAATCGGAAAATGTAAAAATTTCATATACATAATTTGGATTTAAAATTGAAATTTAAGCAAAAATTAACAAATATAATCAAGAAGAATAATTCAGTTTTATCTATAGGATTAGATCCAGATAAAAATAAAATGCCAATAGATAATATTTTTGAATTTAATAAAAGGATTATAGATTCAACATTTGATTTAGTTTGTGCTTACAAGCCTAATTTTGCTTTTTATGAAAAAGAAGGATTACAAGGCATGCAAGCTTTATATAAAACTATAGACTACATTAAATCTGTAGATTCAGATATTGTAATCATTGCTGATGCAAAACGGGGAGATATAGGTAATACAAGTGAAGCTTATGCCTATTCAATATTTAAAACCATGGACTGTGATGCTGCAACAATAAATGTATATGGAGGAGAAGATTCTGTAGCTCCATTTGTTGAATATAAATCCAAAGGTGTCTTTGTATGGTGTAGAGCTTCTAATCCTAGTTCCGATGAATTACAAAAAGTAATATTAGCGGAGTCTAATATTTATTTATATGAATATTTAGGTATTTTGATTTCTAAATGGAATGATAAAAATAATAATATTGGATTAGTTGCAGGGGCAACAAATATTGAAGATATAAAAATATTAAAAAAAATATGTCCAGAAATACCTTTCTTGGTACCAGGAATCGGAAGCCAGGGAGGGGATTTGAAATCTGTGATCAATGTTTTAAATCAGGATAATATTGAAATATCTCCTTATATTATTAATTCTTCTCGTTCAATATTGTATGCTTCTGATAAATTGCAATTTGAAATTGCCGCAAGATTTGAAGCAGATAAATTTGTTAATTTAGTTAAACCATTGATTTTTTAATTATTGAAAAAAGAATTTAGTATTAATACAAATATAAAATTGAAAAAATCACATGTATGTGGTTCTGAAGTGTGGGAAATAAAGAAGATAGGAGAGGATTCAAAGATAAAAATATATCCTTATTCTAATTTGTCAGATTATGAATTACAGTGCGTAAAATGTAAAAGAAATATTAAGATGAATTATCAAGAAATATTAAAAAAAATAAAATAATTTTTATTATTTTCATTGACATGCAATATGGTAAAAATTAGAATTGAATTATAATAATTGTATCAACAGAGAGAATCACAATGTTTGAAATGGTCATTGATAGTATTAGAGTTAGCTTGATGAATTACCAACGTGTTGTGATTTTGAAAGAAAAGCACTCAAAGCGATATTTGCCTATGTGGATTGGTACAAATGAAGCTGAAGCTATAGCTTTAAAACTTGAGGATGTAGCTGTTCCTAGACCTATGACGCATGACTTATTGTGCAATTCATTTGATTCATTAGGAGCTAAAATAGATCATGTAGTTGTTTGGGATGTTAATCATGAAGATACTTTTATGGCTAAAATTGTTGTGGATTTTAAAGGTGACTTAATAGAAATAGATTCACGACCAAGCGATGCTTTAGCTCTTGCAGTGAGAACTGGTTCTCCAATATATGCTGAGGATAAAGTTTTAGATAAAGCTGGAATGGAATTAGACCAAAGCAGTGATGATCTGAAAAATGTTGATAGTATATTACCCGATAATAAACATAAAAAATCTACAGATTCTAAGGAACTTAAATTATCTGCTTTTGATGATTTTATGGATGAGTTAGATTTAGAAGATTTTTAAGCTTAATTGATTTGATTCTACTTTGAGTATATGATAGGATTTTTTCAAAGCTATAGGAGAGTAATTTGGGATCCAAAAAGCTTGTATTGGCTTTTCAATTAGTTGGGATGGGATGGTACGTAGGCGTGTGTATAATTGGAGGAGCTTTCTTAGGTAGATGGATTGCTAGTTTATTTACTTTTTCCAATGCTGGTGTGATTTTTATTTTGTTAGGGATTTTATTAGGCTTATTGTCTGCTGCTGTAGGGATTTTTAAATTGGTAAGTTTACTATTGAATAGCGATTAAATATTTAAGAATGAAAAAATTATTTTCTTACATATCTAAAATATTATT
>VFGQ01000071.1 GCA_009391605.1 SAR202 cluster bacterium | reverse complement strand
AGCAGAAGCTATCAATGTAGATGCAATTGCCAGTGGAGAACAAATTCAAAAAGAAAAAGATTTTTTAAAAAGATTTAGATATGAATTTTTTTCAATTAATATTGGAACTGCAACATATTATGGAAGTGGTGCAAGCATTAAAAAGAAATCCTCAGATTCGCAGTCGCAAGGAACAGCTTATAAAATATATGCTTGCGGTATTATGACAGAAGGAAAAGATAGCAATACAGCGGAAATTATTATTCCTTTAGAATCCTTGATAGTTATGCCAAACTAATGAAACCCAAAATAGTTAATACTTATGTTTTTTAAAGAACCATTAACAAGTATAATTTAGATAAAAAATATATGAACACAATTAAAACATTTATCTTTTCTCTTATATTTGCTTTGTTTTTAAACAATTTATCTAACGCATGTAATTTTCTTTTGATTAACATTGGTGGCAATAAATCTGAAATTGAAAATTATTTTGGACCAATTGATGATTTAGATGAAATGACAGTAGATCCGGTAGATCCAGGAAATACTGATAAAATAAGCAATGATTCAAATGAAACGAGAATAAGAGAAACTGAAACTGTTTCAGCGCCAATTGATGATTTTTGCCCTAACTCAAATTTAGGCAATGCTACTATTCATGCTTTTATCTTTGAAGATAAAATTGCTGGAATTTCAATAGAGATATTAAATGGCACAAATAATGAAGAAAGCAAAAAACGTTTACTTTATAATTATGTAACAAGCAATTATGGAAGCATTGAAGGAGGAGATAATCCAAATTGGGAAGGTTCCAAAAAATGGAGCATTGCTGGTAGAGAAATTTTTTATTCCAAAATATATCTTACAGAAAATTATTTGGTTGAAGATTTACAAATAACTAATTTAGAATACATGTCTTATTTAATTGATAATGAACCATTTAGTGGGGATGAAGATGATGAATAAACAAAATTATAAAAAATTTTTTAAAATTTTAATTAGCAATTTATTATTTTTGCTTATTGCATTTAATCAAAATGCTATTTCTAAAGCTATACCTCCAGGCTCAGGAGAAGGAGATGTTCCAGCCAATATATTAATACTTTTAGATAGTTCTGCTAGCATGAAAAGAAAAATTATAAGTGGTGATGGAATTGAAAATCCAGGTGACGTTATAGAACTTTCAGATGGGAACATAATTATAGGCGAAGGAAATCTTGGTTTTGCAAAAATTAATACAACTGACAAAACTGTTGATAATAGTTTTTCAAACAATAATAGAAATTTTAGAGGCTTGTGGAATGATACTTGCACAGTAAATGGCACAGGAACAACAACAGATTCTAGAGTTAAATTTTTAAATGATTTGGGGCTTGCAACTAATGTTGAAAATATAACAGGAGATGTAATTTATGGAGCTGATAAAACTTCAAATGGTGGAAAAATTGTAGGAATTAATACATCCGGAGAATGCGTTGAAGTTATCGATTATGCTCACCTTGGCGAATTTAGACCTGCCGCGATGGAAATAAGAACTATTGCGAATGCTGATGATGAAGATGAAGATCATTTATTTGCCTCTGGAATAGGTAAGCATGGTGGCTCGTGGAAAAATCGTTTTTATACAAAAAATTTAACGACAGGTGATGTTACACATTGTGCTGGTGATTATGGTGGAAGTATAGGAGCGGTTATTAAAACAGGTGGCGATCTTACAGTCGATAATAGCGGAAGGTATGTATATTATATCTGGAAGGGACACATTTATGGATATGGATTAACCAGAACTGGCAACAATTTCTGTCCTACAGATGAACCTTATGATAGACGTTTGTTGTCCGGTAAACAAAGTACTAAAATTCATAAAGCTGCTGGGATGGAAATTTCTCGAGACGGCACTGATTCAGACGATATAATGTATGTTATAAGTTATTCAAAAAATAAAATTCAAAAAGTACAAATTAATGATGGTGGTACCGCAGATTGTGTGAAAAGTTGCACAGTAACTCGATTAGCAGAAGCTGGCAGAAAAAAAAGATCAAATAATACAGTGTCCGCAGGAACACTTGCAGCAGGCAGTGTAAATCTTTGGAAAACAACAGCTCTAGCCGTTTCTTCCGGCAAAATATGGGTAACTGATCTTAAAGGATCAGTTCAAGAGTTTAATGAAAATAATTTTGAAGATAGCACAGATACCTCTTGGCAAAAAGAATATGGCGGAGCCAAGGTCACTCGGTATGAAGGAGCTAAACAAGCTATTTTAGCTGTTGTATCTGACAGTTCATTAACCTCAGGAGCAAATTTTGGTTATGGTCATTGGAATTCTGGAGAAAGTGGTGGAGCGAAAAAAAGTACTGCAGGTGGATGGCAATGCCATAAATGGAGAACATGCACATATTATAATGGCTGGAATGGAGATCATCCAGAAGGTAGATCTACGCTTTGTAATTCAGATTCATGCTTATTAGTTGGAGTTAGCCCAGAAGGCTATACAAGAATACCTGCAGCTTTAGAAACATATGGTTTAGCTTGGGGAACAGATGGTAATGCTTTTTCCGATATGGCCTTAAAATACTATACAGATGAAAAAGTTGGCATTATTGATGAAAATTTAACGTGCCAATTAAGCTATGTAATTGTTATTGGTGATGGTGCATGGATGCATAGAAGTGCAACTGAAGCTAAAATTGAAACACTAAGAAAAATTCATAAAGTTAAAACCTTAGTGGTTGCTTATGGGGGTGGAATTAAAGGAGGCCATATGACTAATTTCAATCGTATGGCTCGAATAGGCTCATGTAATGATACCACAGGAAAAGGCAAAGCATGCGAAGAAACTATAGTTGCAAACACTCCTGGACAATTAAAGACAAAACTACAAAGCAAAATACAACAAATTATTGCTGATAGATTATCTTTTACCGCTCCATCTATTACCGCGACCATTCAAGAAGGAGGAGATTTATACCAAGCACAATTTAATTACGAACAGCATGGAGAATGGCAAGGAACAATTCTAAGAAAAGCTGTTAAATCTGGAAATTGCACAGAAGATTGTGTAATACACAATAAAGACGAAGAAGGAGGTGAAGACAATTGGGATGCAGCAAAATTAATGAAGGAAGCTGGTTCCAGTGCTAGAAAAATTTGGACCGTTCTAGGTGGGGCAAAAACAACTGATGTTGACACAGGAGAAGCCGTTTCTGGTTCTACATATGTAGGAAATTGGAATAATTGGAAAACAGATAATGCATCAGACTTAGAAGCTCTTTTTGAATTAACAGAAAATACAATTACAGACTATCATCATACATCATCTCATTTAGGCAATGATGCAGATGGAAACCCAAAAGTTGCTGGTGTAGAAGACGGCACTGATGACGATCTTAATGGATTAATTAACTTTGTTCGAGGTGTAGATTACTTTGATTATAATGGAAACGACAATATTACTGAAGATAGACCCCATCTATTGGGTGATATTTATCATTCACAACTAGTTGAAGTTGGACCACCAAGTGCAAATACAGATTTTATAAATATGAATCAAGAAGCATA
>VFGQ01000040.1 GCA_009391605.1 SAR202 cluster bacterium | reverse complement strand
ATTTATGGTTAAATGAAAGTTTTGCTTCATGGATGGGAGATAAAGCTATAAGTAATATTCATCCTGAATGGGATGTTTGGACAAAATTTATTCTTGATGACACAAATCGTGCATTTGAATTAGATGGATTAGATAATAGCCATCCAATTGAACAAGCTGTAGACAATCCAGATGAAATAGGACAACTGTTTGATGCAATTAGTTACAGTAAAGGAGCATCTCTTATTAGAATGTTAGAAAATTATCTTGGAGAATCAATTTTTCAAAAAGGAATACAAATATACATAAAAGAACATGCTTATAAAAATACAACCACTGATGATCTATGGAATGCTCTTAGTATAAATTCTGATATAAATGTTAAAAATTTAATGGATAATTGGACAAAAAAAACCGGATTTCCATTAATAGAATTAACAAAGAATGACAACAACGAATATGAACTGAATCAAACAAAGTTTTCATTTAATGAAAACTTTGAAAATCAGTCTGATTGGATAATTCCAATAAAATATTATTCCAAAACTAATAATGAAAAAATCGAAAATTCAAAATTGATTTCAAATATATCTAACAAATTAAATGAAATCAGTAAAAAACCTTCTGATATAACTATTTTTAATGAAAATTCTGCAGGTTTTTACAAAATAATATATCCTGAAAATTTACTTAAAAATCTGATAAGTAAAATGACAGCAAATATAAATGCAATTCCCAGTGAAGAACGGCTTGGCCTGTTATCTGATGCTTATATACTGCTTAAAGCTAACAAAATTTCACCAAAATACTATCTGAATTTACTTACAGCATTTGTAACGGAAAACAATCCATATATATGGAAATATTTGTGCAGCAGTCTGAGATCAATTGATTTAAAGCTCCATGAAACTATGATTTATAAAAATTATTTTTCATATATATCTGAATTTTTAAATAATGTTTATTTAGAACGTTTGGGAACTGACTCAGAAATTGCTTGGGATTTTAAAAATACTACATCAGAAACAGAACAATTAACGAAAGCAACATTATTAGAAAATTTAAGCTATTACCAAAATAAAGACATAACAACAAAAGCAAAAAGTATATTTAATAATTATCATTCTGGAAATAAAGAAAAAATTCATCCAAACCTTAAAAGACCTCTTTTCTTATCTGTTGCCTATGAAGGTCAAAGCTCAAATTTTGACAAAATGTGGAAACTATACCTTGAATCAGACTCACAAGAAGAAAAATCACTTTATTTAGGAAGCTTAACTCAATTCAATAATTCAGAAAAGATTTCTTTTTTACTCAACCAGGTCTTAACAAATAATATCAGAAAACATGATATTGCATCTGTCATGCTTGGAATTGCAAACAATAAAATAGGACATGAATTATCATGGAATTTTTTGAAAGAAAATTGGAATAAAATTATAGAACTTTGTGGTGATGGATTTCAGGTAAATTACGTAGTAACACTTCCATCAAGATTTCAAACTAAAAATTCATATCAAGAAGTAAACAATTTTTATAATGAAAATCCATTATCAGCAGCTTCTATGTCTATTCAACAAACATTAGAAAGAATACAAAACAATATAACATGGATAGATACTAATTTAGATAATTTTAAAAAATCTTTATAATTATTAAATTAATATAGTATAATTATTAGTCATACCCGAAAAAAATACAAAGGTTGAAAAAATGGTTTTTATTAATAAAATAAAAAATAAAAAAAATTTAAAAATTTTATTCATATCTCTTCTTTCTTTAATGATAATAGCTTGTAGCCCTTCTTTAGCTAATGAAAGTTATGGACAAAAAGGAGCTAGTGGTAAAGTAGACTTACTAAATCCCGGAGACACATTATCATCAAAAGGGTATGGAGAAACAGATACAAGAGGAGTCCAAGTGAAAAAAGCACAATCATATGACGAACCCCCACCGATGTTTATAGATTCAGATAAAGAATTTTATTATGCAAAAATTGAGTTAGAGAAGGGTGGAACTATGCTTGCAGAATTGTATAGTAACAAAGTATCTAACACAGTTAATAATTTTGTATTTCTTGCTAATAACGGATTTTATGATGGTGTGACATTTCATAGAGTAATACCAGATTTCATGGCCCAAACAGGTGATCCAACAGGTACCGGAACCGGTGGCCCTGGTTATAAGTTTGACAATGAATTTCATCCTGACTTAAGTCATAATGCAAAAGGTATTCTATCTATGGCTAATTCGGGCGTACAGAATGGGAAAGGAACAAATGGTAGTCAATTTTTCATCACATTTGTTCCAACTGAATTTTTAGATGGATTCAACTCTGACGGAACTGAAAAAGATTGCAGATATGACTCTTGTCATTCTGTTTTTGGAAAAGTAATAGATGGAATAGATGTATTAGATAGTATCTCGACCAGAGACCCCGGAACTGCAACCACTTCTGGTGATATTATTAAAACGATAACAATACAAAAGCATAATACACCATAAATAATTACAATTTATCATCACTATAAAGTAATAGCTTACCTGAAATACCTAACCAGGCTCTGTTAAATATTTCTTTTTCATCAATAAGTGGTTGATTATTAATTCTTAATGATTTCCCTGTATGATTATGAATAATCAGATAATCTTGCATATATTCAAAAAGCAAACCATTAAATAATTTATTATTAAACTCTTCTCCTCTAATCTGATTTCTATTTAATATTTTATTTAATAGAGTCCTAGATATAGAATTTATATCAATAATAAGGTTGTTTTTATCATCGTAAATATAACCTCTTAAACTTACTCTACGGGAATAATTTATCATTAATATTATGCCAGTTATTAAGATTAAGATAATTACAATTCCAACAATCGCAGATAATACTAATACTAAATTAGACTGTTCTTCAATTTTATCTTGAATTACATTTACAGGTTCTTTGGGTGCTATTGGTGCTATTGGTTCTTTTATTACAACAACTTTTTCTATGATTGGTTCAGGAATGGTGGCAATAACTATTGAATTTGAATACACCACATATTGTTGATTCTTATACATAGAATCCAATCTGAAATTAATATTAGCTTTTCCATAATTTGTAGTAATTAAGATTGCTTCAAATTTACTTGCTCTGCCGTCTTGTATAGAATCCAAAGGTATAATTTTAATCTCAAAATCTATTGCATCAGCACTTACAGCCCATTTTATATCTTCCGAATTAATAAAATATTTTTCATCATCTAAATATGATTCAATTATTGCTATAGAGGTATTTTCATTTAAATTAATATTTTCTAGATTTACCGGATTACTAATAATGTAAGGAAATAATTCAAAATTTATTTTTGTAAAATCAGAAATACTTGTACCATGATTTGCCCAAGAATATTTAATCTCCACATCATATTCCCCGGGTTCATCTACATCAGGAATAATCATAGAATAATAACCATCTCCTGCATAAGCATCACCAGTTAATCCCTTATCATTCATTTCATAACTTATTTTATTATCAAATATCAATTCAACATATGCAT
>VFGQ01000028.1 GCA_009391605.1 SAR202 cluster bacterium | reverse complement strand
CCGGCGGGATAGCGATCTTAGAAAAACGGGTGGCTTGGTTGCTGGGCGGTGGCTGGCTGGTGTCTGGCCGGTGGTGTCTGGCTGGTGGTGTCTGGCTGGTGGTGTCAGCCAGTTGTATTTTCGTTAATAGTTTTTGTGGTAAATCTAGTTTTCGATAATTATCTACTACTATATTCTCAATAATATTGACAAACTCATTTAGTTTGGTCTGTTTTATTAGTGTTACAGATGATAAGGTTGTATTTGCATCAAATTCTTTAGTACCACGCGGTTTTATGTACTCAGGAAAATATCCATCCTTTGCATAGGTAATTAAATAGTTTTTAGTTTCTATCCGTACTGTAAAATAGCCATTTGCATCAGTGGTAGCGGTATTAGTTTCAGCCCCGTTATCCCTCAGATCAAAGATAATATTAATGCCGCTGTGGTCACTCTGGTTTTCAAGGTAGGCATAGCCATCTACGGTTACAGTTGCAAACGATACAGTTGTTAAAACAAATAAACTGAATATTAAATGTCTCAGAGCAATTTCCTTAGGACAGCTATTATAATAAACCTGGGTAAATGTACACCCCCGCACTCCTAAATATCTATAAACAAAAAACCCCGCTAATGCACGGAGCGCAATATTCTACTCTTTCTTGTCTACTTTACTTTTGATATTATTATATCTCTCCTGATTTTTCCGATGTTGTTGCGCATCAGAGGATATTTTACTTGCCATAGCACTTGCTACACGATTCTTTATTTCCACACCCTCATTTATTTTTTTTCTATTTGAATTTTTTTGTTTCTGTTATTTATAAATACAAACAAATAATATACAAAAATTGCGGCAAAGAAAATTAATAGTGCTGGGGATAGTTTCAAATAATCAATATTACACCTTCTAATTCCTAAATATAAAATAATAGAAAATAAATATTTAACTATCTAAATAAACCTGTGTCCAAATATTACAAACAAAATCAAAGAAACGGAGTAAGACATGAAATTGAAAACATTATTTAGTGTAATATTACTTTTTTCTTTTGTTTCAAATTTACAGGCACATGGAAGAACCAAAAAACACCGTTCTAAACACCGCTCAAATAGTAAAATAGTTGTACGTTACCACACTTACCCTAGGTGGCATCACAATTATTGGCAGTATGATTATCACTGGAACTATCGTCCTGCAATAGTTAAACAAAGCAATATGGTCCTAACCGATGCAGATCTTATTATAGAGCAAATTGAGAAGCTGAAAGAAATGCAAGAAAGCGGCATTATCACAGAAAAAGAATTTGGAAAGGTTAAAAAAAGATTATTGAATCGTATTGGTGAATTAATTCCAAAAAATAAGGTAGATAATTCGACTGAAGCTGTCAACCAATTGGAAAAACTCTATGAACTTGAGCAAAAAGATATTTTAACAGAAAAAGAATACGATAAACAAAAAAAGAAAATGTTAGATATAATTTAGAAAATGTGTGTAGTTGTTTCTTTAAACACCAACAGGCCTAAATGTATGTGAGCAAAAACCCCGCTACCGGGCGGGGCTTAATGGTTTAAGGGAAATTCGTTTTTCAGATTTGTCAGGTATTTTATAACACGAATTTATTAAAACCAACCAAATCGAATTAAGGATTTATTGGCACGGATGGAAAAGCCAGCTGCAAAGAAGATTAAGGCGATAGAAACAAATGGATGGAAGCGAGAATATGTTTGTACACCGAATATTATTGCTGTAATTACTAAGAATAGACATATTGTAGCTAATTTTTTTCGTTGAATTCTAAATGGTACAAGTTTTTCTGATAAATCTTCAGGGGGTTGTTCACCGGGAGACAAAGAAACTAATAGTTTTTCAATTTTTGGTTGAACTGAAAAATGAACATATGAAAGTAAACTCATCAAAAGTAACAAAATGAGTGTTTTTACGGTTAATACCCAGTTAGTCAAAATGGCAGTTAACCCTGGTCCCAAAGCTAAAATAATTACACCAGAAATGAAGACTGTCCACTGAAATACGAAACATCGGATTGCTCCTCGTTTAATTATATTTTCAAAATAACGGTCCGTCCCATAATTTAACGATGGCCCCATAAGCGCTCTCTCATTTACGATAATCAAATTGAATAAAGGGATTGACATAAAGACAAAACTAATAACATGTACAAATTTGGCTATGTTGTAAATATGTTCCATTTTATATCTCTTTAGAACACCCAACAATCAGTAATAATAGTAGTGGTGTAATACGCTTAATCATATTCAAATCTACCCATCATTCCACAAACAAAAAACCCTGCTGCCGGGCGAGGTTTGATTGTGTCTATTAGATGAAGTTCTCTCAGAGTGATAATCATTGGATTTTTATCATAACAGGCAAATGATCCGAAATATGTCTATTATTATTTAACCTATCATTAATGTGTGCATAGGAAAGTACTTTCAAATTGTTAGTAAAGATATAATCGATTCTTTTCTCAATGGGTAGACCCTCATTGAATCCATTAAATGTTCCCCTTGGACCTTGCAATTTCTCCATGGAAATTTGTAATCCATCACTCAATTCTGTTTTTATTTCTTTTACAGGTGGACTATTTGGGAGTGAATTAAAATCTCCCATAAGAATAACAGGTAAAGATTGACGATTAATTATTTTTATTCTTTTTAGTATTAGCTCCGACGATTTTTCCCTCGCAATAACACCTATATGGTCAAAATGAGTATTAAAAACCCAAAATTCTTCTTTAGTTATCCTATTTTTGAATAATCCATATGTGCATATCCTTTCAAGTGCAGCATCCCACCCAATAGATATAGTATCTGGGGTTTCAGAAAGCCAAAATGTAGAATTGGTCAATAAAACATACCGGGTTGTATCAAAATATATTGCGCAAAATTCCCCTTTCTCTATTCCATCATCTCTGCCAACTCCCACATAGTCGTAATTAATAAGGCTACTATCTATGTATTGTACCTGGTTGAGTAATCCTTCCTGAATGCCTATTATAGATGGAGAATATTGAATCAATATTTGGCTAATTTTACTTCTACGCATTTTCCAACTATTTTCTACATCCCAGTTGTTGTCATATCTTATGTTATAAGATATAATTGAATGCGGTTGAGAATAAATATTTGAGGAAATAATAAATAAGATGAATATGCTAAGAATAAATTGATAAAATATTTTCATATGGTTTCAAATTATAACATAATTAACACTTATCAGGTTTCAAGTTGTATATAAATCTAACTTTCAGTCCATAAACATCAAGCCCCGCTATAGCGGGGCTTGATGTTTATCTAATTAATGAATCTATTTCAATAGAACCATCTTCTTAGTGCTAATGTATTCCCCAGCCTGTATCTGGTATAGGTAAATCCCAGCAGTCACTAGTTTTCCAAAGTCATTTTTCGCATCCCATATGACTGACCTATAGCCTGCGTTTTGGGTCTGGTTGATTATAGTTTTTACCTTTCTACCCAGCATATCGTAGACTGTAATATTAACAAAGCCATTCA
>VFGQ01000001.1 GCA_009391605.1 SAR202 cluster bacterium | reverse complement strand
AAAAGCAGAGGAACCAAAAGCAGAGGAACCAAAAGCAGAGGAACCAAAAGCAGAAGAAAAAGAAAATAAATAAGCTATTAATAAATAATTTTATGGAGGAATATTAAATGGCTGATAAAAAAGGTGATATATTAGAATCAATAAAGAATTTATCTGTACTTGAACTTTCGGAACTAGTGAAAAGTTTAGAAGATGAATTTGGAGTTACTGCCGTTGCTGCAGCTCCAGTTGCTGCATCAAGTGCGGCAGATGATGGAGGGAAAGCTGATGATGATGATTCAGATTCAACAGTGAATGTAGTATTAAAAGAAGTTGGAGCTAATAAAATTAATGTAATTAAAGCAGTTAGACAATTAACAACATTAGGATTAAAAGAAGCAAAAGATTTAGTAGAATCTGCTCCTAAACCAATTGTTGAGGGCGCTAATTCTGATGATGCAGCTAAAGCTAAAGAAACTTTAGAAGCTGCTGGTGCAACTGTAGAATTAAGTTAAAATTAAATTAAAGCTTTTTAATTAATAGAGTATAGGTAAAACTTAATTATCTTTCAGATAATAAGAATTAAATCTATTATTCTAACAATTAGATAATATCAATTCTTGACATAAACTAGATGAATCTACTAAGTCAGGAATAGAAACAGTTTCATTTATTGTATGCATACCAGTCACACCCATGCCAACAACTACAGATTTTATATCTTTTTTAATAAATACATTCCCGTCTGTGCCTCCACCAGAAGGTTTCAGATTCGGCTTAAGTCCTAATTTTTCTATAGCATTTGTTACTATTTTTAAACATGGATCGTTATCTTTGAGTTTATAATTTTCAAAAAGTAATTCAGTTTTTAAATTTATTTTGGAATCTGGGAATTCATCCTTGATCTCACGAACAGTTATACTTAGAGTTTCTGATAAGTTATCTAATGTTTCAAGGCTGCTAGTTCGAAATTCTCCTTGAACATACACATTTGCAGGTACCGCATTTCTTACTGACCCTCCCTCTATTTTACCTATATTAAATGTAGTTTCATTATCTAATCTTCCTTGAGGTAATTTATTTATTAGTTTACTAGCAAGTATAATTGCAGATAACCCTTTTTCAGGCTCTGCTCCAGCATGAGCTGCTCTTCCTATTATTTCAATATCAAAGCTTATATATGTAGGACTTGAACTTGTTATTGTACTTGGAGGCCCTTCACCATCAAATATTATTGCATTAGAACCTTCAAATTTAGAGAAATCTAAATTTCTAGCTCCCTGTAACGCTAATTCTTCTTCTCTTGTAAATATTAAAACTAAATTTTTAAATTCATAATTTTCTTCATTTAGGGAATCTAAAGCTTCTAAAATACCAGTTAATCCAGCTTTACAATCCCCTCCTAAAATAGTGTCAGTTTTAGATTTTATAATATCTTTTTCAACAACAGGTATAATTCCTCGCCCAGGTTCTACGGTATCCATATGAGCTGATAATATTAGATTATTATTATTAGATTTTGTTTTTGCTATCAAATTACCATAATCATCTTTTAATAATATAAAACCTAATTTTGTTAATTTTGCCTCAATATATTTAGATACTTCTTCTTCTTCTCCTGAAGGGCTGTCAATAGAAACCAATTCACAGAATGTATTGGTTAATCTTTCTCTGTTAATCATGTAAAATCCTTTTATAACTGAAAAAATTATATTATATAAACAGATTATCAAATATTTTTTATTATGAACATATTAATATATGGCACCGGAGCTGTAGGAACATTTTTAAGTACTCTAATTTATGAAAAAAATAACAATTGTATTTTATTTTCAAGAGGCAGTAAATTTGAACTATTTAGAAATTCCGGGATAACTTTATCAACGAATCTTAAAGAACATGAAACAATTTATCCTGATTTGTTTGATACAAACAAGATGATAAAATTAAGCGATCTTCCTTTTATTCCAGATTTAATTATTTATTGTGTGAAAAGTTATCATAATGATGATTCTATCAATATACTGAAAAAGATATTTCAAAATACTAAAACTTATGTATTAACTTTACAAAATGGTTTTCAATCTACGGTTAAACTATCTAATTTTTTTGGTGATAAAATCTTTACTGGTGCTGCTTATATAGATTCTGTTTTAGATGATAATGGAAAAGTATTTGAGACTGGGGGAGATCCTAAAATTGTAATAGGCTCTTTGTATGATAATGGCAAATCACTTATGCAAGATTTTAAAGATTTATTTAATACTAAAGAATTAAATATTGAAATCTCAAATGATATCAAATCTGTTATATGGAGAAAACTTATGTATATTTGTGCTTTAAGTGGAATTATGTGTTTGTACAGACAACCATTAGCTAATATTCTTTCTGATAAAAAGGGTAGAGATATATTAATGGAAATAATTACTGAAACATATAATGTGGCAAATGCAGATAATGCAGTTATTTCAAAAGAAGAAATAAATAATGTTTTTTATGAACTTGATACAAACAGAGAAAATTCTATTTCTTCTATGTATGAAGATTTGAAAAAAACTAATCCAATAGAAGTTGATGCATTAAATACATATGTTTCTAATAAAGCGAAGAAATATCAAATCAATACACCAATGAATGATTTCATTAGCACAATATTAGAAACATATATGCTTTATAGATAGTAGATTAAAGATTAATTAACTTCCAAATCTTACTTCAGCATTTGGGTCTGAATATGAGACGCCTTTTGTTTCCCAGAATATTGTAGCTATTTTATCAACGCTATTAACTAGATCTGTAGCAGATTCAGAAGACACTGTTTGCTTGCATGTTGATGCTAATTTTGCAGCATTCCAGAATATTTCATGTAGATCAGGGTATTTTTCTAAATGTTCTGGTTTGAAGTAATCATGCCAAAGTATATCAAGTTCATTTCTGACTATTTCTGCATGATCTTCCTTTACACGTATTAATCTGGCTATTCCATTTGGTTGTTCAACTTTTGATACACCGCCACTAAGATCAAGAGCTTCCAATCTGACAGCCATTTTCAGAACAGTCTGAGCAGCTATCTTTGCAGCTATTGGATCGTATATACCGCAAGGAATATCGCAGTGAGCGTAAATATCGACAGGTTTTAAGATACTTTTAAGAAATTTCATTCAAATTCTCCGTTTAAAAACTATTTAATGATTTATATTATATATTATCGTGTTTAATTTTTTGAATTGTAAAGTAAATCAAAAAAGTATGGAGCCTGTATTATTTGATGGACAACATGTTTTAGTGATGAAAATTAAAGAATATAAAAGAAATGATATTATTGTATTTCATGACAAATCATCGGGTATGAATAATGTTAAATATGTGTTTGGATTACCAGGTGATAGATTGGGTAAATCAGGTTTGAAATTTTACAATTTAAGTATAAAATCTGATAATTTTCAGGATGACAACGTTTATGAAAAAGTTTTTGTATTAAATACTAACGAAAGTTTTGTACTAGGATATAATGAACATAACAG
>VFGQ01000072.1 GCA_009391605.1 SAR202 cluster bacterium | reverse complement strand
AATGATTTTAATTTTGATCATTCCGTACTTACTTTTAATGAAATACCTCAAATAAAAACTGCTTGCCTGGGTACAGATTTGATTATAAATACAACTATCTTAGGTATGAAAGGTTCTGGTTATGAAGATATTTCACCAATTGATTCCACTTTTATTGATTCTAATTCTGTAATATTTGATATGGTATATAATCCAACAAAAACACAGTTAATTAAAATTGCTTTAGATAAAAATGCGAATATAATTGAAGGTTTAAACATGTTGGTTTATCAGGCTATAAAAAGTATTGAGTTGTGGACTGGAATTAGTCCATCATTTGATGATATGTATAACAAATGTAAAGAGATACTAGAAGGTAAGTTAAATAATGAATGATTTAGTATATTTAATTGGGTTTTCTGGAACAGGGAAATCATCGGTAGCAAAATTGCTTGCTAAGGCTTTGGGGTGGAGTTTTATAGACATGGACGATGAAATAGAGAGTGCATCAGGAACGTCTATATCTGAAATATTTCAAACAAAAGGTGAAAAATGGTTCAGAGATGAGGAGTCAAAATTACTGAACGATATATCAGTAAAAAGCAATTATGTAATTTCTACAGGTGGTGGAGTGCCTGTTAAAGAACAGAACATGAATATAATGCTTAATACAGGTTATGTTATTTGTTTAGATGCTTCTGTTGATAATATTGTTGCCAGATTGTCTATTTTATCTGATAGTAATAACAAATTAAATGTCAGACCTAAAATGACAAATTTATCTTTAGAGGATATTAGTAATTTTAAATCTGAAAGAGCGAATATATATTCCAGGGCTAATTTCACTATAAATACAAATGAACTTACAGTTGAACAAGTAACTAATGAATTACTAAAGAGTATTGGAAAGTTTTTAAATAAATTAAATGTTACTGAATGGCAAAGAATTGAAGGTTTTTGTACATCTGTAGAAAATATTAATAATATTTATCCTGTATATGTCGGATCTGATTTGTATGAGAAATTACCAATAATACTTGAACCCTATTTGATTAAACGAAAGATGTTTTTATTAGCTGATGATGGGTCAAAATTATATATGCGTAAAATCCAAAAGATTTTTGAATTAAATAACATCATAACTACTACTTTGGTATTAAATTCTGGAGAACAATCTAAATCTTTAGAAAATACATCTAGTATTTATCAATGGTTATCTTCGGAACAAGCTGACAGAGATGATATTTTAATTGGCATTGGTGGAGGGATGGTAGGTGATATTGCAGGATATGTTGCTGCCACATATATGAGAGGGATAAAATTTGTATTAATCCCGACAACTTTACTTTCGATGTCAGATTCATCTATTGGTGGAAAAACTGCTATTGATGTAAATAACATTAAGAATTTAGTTGGGTCATTTCATAACCCTTCTTTGGTATTATCAGATTTAAGATCACTAGATACATTGCCACAAAGGCAAATTAACTCAGGATGGGCTGAATTAATTAAACACGGATTCATTAAGGATCGAAAATTATTGGATCAAATGTTAAATATAAAAGATTTTAATTATTTAAACGAAGAATTAATTTCAATAATAAAGAAAAGTATAAAAATAAAAGCAGATATAGTTTCTGTTGATGAAAATGAAAAATATGGACAAAGAATTTTGTTAAATTATGGACACACTTTAGGTCATGCGATAGAAGCTTCAACTAATTTGAACAAATATACTCATGGAGAAGCAGTGAGTTTAGGAATGGTTTTTGCGGCAAAATTAAGTAATAAATTAAAAATACTTTCTGATAATGATTACAATTTTCACGTACAAATATTAAATAAATTTAACTTACCAACAGATTTTAAAGACATTAATTGGGAAAATTGTTTTGATTTAATTAAAAATGATAAAAAAGTAAAAGATGGCAAAATTAATTGGGTATTATTAAAATCCTTAGGCACCAGCTTTACAAAAAATGATATTTCTGAAGATATTTTGATGGAAACAGTGAGAGAATTATAGTGGAGTTAGATTTAAATGTTCTCAAAATATTTTATTATTTATTATCAAGTTTAATAACTTCCACTTTGGGTACTTTGATAGGTGCTGGGGGTAGTGCACTTTTAGGTCCATTATTGCTGTTAACTGAAACTTCTTTGGAGGCTAAGAATATTATTGGAACAACATTAGCTTGTGTTGTGGTTAATAGTGTATCTGGATCATATAGATATTTAAAAATTGGAACTGTTGATATCAAAAGTGGGACTATATTTAGTTTAATAGGGATTCCTTTCAGTGTATTTGCAGCTTTAACTTTAATAATCATTGACACATCTAATTTTAAAGTTATTTTTGGAATCACCCTTATACTTATAACAATATTTATGTTTGTGCAGTCTCGGAAAAGTGGGAGTCAGCTTCAATCTGATGGATTCAAGAAATTAAATAACTCTTTTTTTAATGAACAAAGATCATTAAAAACTAAAGATGGAGAGGAACATAATTATTCATTCAGTATGGGGATTGCAGCTCTCTATAATGTCTTTTTGGGGTTTGTAGCTACCTTTTTCGGAATAGGAGGGGGAATAATAAGAACTCCTTTACTTATATATATTTCTGGATTCCCTGTCAAAGTTGCCACTGCTACATCTGTATTTAGCCTTTTATTTACTTCTTTAGCAGGAACAATTATGTATTGGGTAAAAGGTTATTACTCATTAGATTTATTTTTACCTGCAGCTGTTGGAGCTATTATTGGCGCACAGATAGGAGCTTTACTGAGTAAAATTATTTCAGGGATGTGGATTTTAAGAATTTTAGCCATAATGCTTTTTATTATGGGTATAGCTCTTATTATTGAAAATATTTAATAATGAATAATTTTTTTAAAATATTTAATGTAGATGAATTAAGTAGAGCTGGCGAAATTACAATTAACGGCATTAAAATTCAGACACCATGTTTTATGCCTGTAGCTACTCAGGCATCAGTAAAATCATTAGATAGTTTTGAATTGTCCGATATGGGATATAAATTAATCTTGTCAAATATATACCATTTAAGCGCAAGGCCTGGCATAGACTATTTGAAAAAATTTGGTGGACTGCATAAATTTATGAATTGGAAAGGATTGATTTTAACGGACAGTGGAGGATATCAAGGATTTAGTCTGTCACATAGAGTTAAAATAAAAAATGATGGAATAATATTTAAAAGTCATATAGATGGAAGCGAACTATATTTTAAACCCGATCAAGTAGTCTCATATCAAGAAGATATTGGATCTAGTATTATCATGCCATTAGATGTTTGCCTTCCCCAGGGCGCAAGTAAAAAGAAATTGGAAAATGCTCTCGATTTAACTTATGAATGGGCTAAAATAACTGCTGATTCTAAAGCAAGTGATAATTCTATGTATTTTGGAATTGTTCAGGGGGGTACAAATTTAGAATTAAGAGAAAGATCAGCTAAGGATATTACCAGTCTTGAGTTT
>VFGQ01000068.1 GCA_009391605.1 SAR202 cluster bacterium | reverse complement strand
TCACAACGTGATTTATATTATGAAAAACTTAATGAAGAAAATCCTGATAAATATTTACATGATCAAAGTTATTTAAATTTTGAAAGAAGAACAGAAATTATTAAAATAAAAAATCGTAAACAAATTGAATTTGAAATAAAGAGTACGGTCAATGGGCCAATTGTAAATGAATTATTACCTCAATGGGTAGATTTGGATACTCCAATTTCTTTGAGTTGGCTAGGTTTTGAATATTGCAGTTTTGTAACTGATGCGTTGAATATTAATAAAAGTAATAATGCAGAAGAATTTCTGAATAGTTTCCAAGGATGGAATGTACCTACTCTTAGTTTGGTATATGGAACTGTTGAAGGGGATTTTGGCTATCAAGCAATGGGAAGAATCCCTTATAGAGATAATCATTATAAGGGTATAAAACCAGGATGGGATCCTGATTTTGGATGGAAAGGAGTAATTCCGAAAGAAGGGATGCCAAGTTTGAAAAACCCAGAAAGAGGGTGGATTGGTACTGCAAATAATCGTCCGGCAAATGATGATTATCAATATCCTTTTTTTGGTACATGGAGTAGTGGACATAGAATGAGAAGAATAAGAAAGCGTTTAGAAGGGCAGACAAATGTTGATTTTAATTTAATGAAATCAATTCAATATGATATGAAATCAGAGAGAGCTATAGAATGTTTACCTGGATTATTAATGGTGATAAAAAATAAAAACGAATTTCAAAATATTTATGAAATTTTAAAGAATTGGGATGGAGATACAAATCCTGAAAGTATTTCAGCAACTATTTTTGAAATGTTTTTTAATGAATGGTCTTTTGCTTTGACTAAAGAATGGTTCCCGGAAAATTTGGTTGAACATATTTATCCATCAGCATCTGCGGCAGCAAATTATCTTTTAAGAAATGAAGATACAAAAGGGTGGATTAAATCAACTAGCAGATCAGAATTAATAATTGGAACTATGAAAAAAATAATTACTGATTTGGAAAACAAATTTGGAAAAGATATCAATAAATGGAAATGGGGAAGCCTTCACAAAGTGTATCTGAATCATCCGATATCTATAATTGGTGATTTATCTTTATTGTATGACAGAGGAGGGTTTTCTGTAGGAGGTACAGGTGTCACAGTATGTAATACAGGTTTTGATCCAAATTATTTAGCTCCAATGGGTGCTAATTTAAGGCTAATTGCTGATTTAAATGAAGAGGGAATGTGGATTATTGATTCTCAGGGAGTGTCTGGAGATCCTGGTTCTGATTTTTATTGTGACCAATCGGAGAAATGGGTTAACGGTGATTATATTTATTTGAAGTTCGATAATTAATGATTAAAAACAGAATTTTATTTTGATTAATATATATCTATTTTGAAACTAGGCATCTTATTTATAATTTTAAAATCTAATTTAGCTTTAGAGACTGATTCAGATAAATGAGAATCTACAGAAATAATTTCATTATTATTGTTGTCTTTAACAATGATATCTGTATCAAATCTTTCCTGTATAACTATTCCGAAATCTCCTTCACCTTGCCATAATGGAAAAGTAACGATTTTTAAAGTTTTGGTAGGATCTTTAACTTTCTCAGATCTTAATTTAACAAGTTCTTTTATTGCTTTTTCAGAAATTTTCATTTATTTGAAGTAAATTGATCTATATATATGATTAGATTATTATATATATATAATACTTTATTGTCATAATCTAGAGGAGGATAAAATGGCGACATATACTTGTGGTGACTGTTCAATGTCTGTGAAAGATCTTACTTGTGGAACATGTGGTTCAGAATTAATATATGCAGAAGTTGGTGAAAATTCTGTTGGGGTATCCCAATGTCCAAATGATCATGGACAAATTAAATCCCCAATGTGCTGTGGATCAGATATGAGTGTGGAATAATTTCTGATATAATAATTAAATGCTATTAAATAATAACTCAAATAATAATTGTTGTTGTCTCGTTACCTAACGGGGCTTTATTTAGTTGTTTGTTTAAAAAACCCCCTTAATTATTAAAGGGGGTTTTTTTTTGGAGAAAATCATGAATCAAAAAACTTTAGGTGTATATTACGAACATCCTGAATGGTTTGAAAAGTTTTTTAATAAATTGGAGCAAAAAGGTATAGCCCATATAAAATTAGAAGGTTGGAATAGTTCTTTTAATCCAGGATCTGCTGAAAATAATTTAGGTATTGATGTTATATTTAACAGAATGAGCCCTTCTGCATTTAATAGAGGTCATGAAAATTCTATTTTTTATACTTTGAATTATATGAAATATTTAGAATCTTTGGGTTTGAAAATTATCAATGGTTATGATGCTTATACGTATGAATTCTCTAAATCTAATCAGATTAATTTATTAAGATCTTTAAATATAAGACATCCTAAAACTTATGTAGTTAATCATAAAGAAGCAATTTTAAAATCTGCTAAAGATTTAAAATTTCCTATCGTATTAAAACCAAATATAGGTGGTAGTGGTGCAAATATAACTAAATTTGATAATTATGTGGAATTAGAGAATTATTTAAATACAAATATACTTGACTGGGGAATAGATAAGACTTTATTAGTACAGGAATTTTTAATTGCTAAAGATTCATATATTATTAGAGTTGAAACTATAGGTGGAAAATATGTTTATGCAATAAAGATATTTCTGACTGAAGGCGAATTTAATTTATGCCCTGCTGATTATTGCAAGATTGATGATCAAAAGATTGATGGTATGAAAGATGGAGTTTCAGATAGAGGAGCTTTAGTTGAGAAGTTTGATCCTCCACAACATTTGATTGAAGAAGTGGAAAAAGTATTCCAGGCAGCAAAGATTGATGTCGGAGGTCTAGAGTATTTAGTAAATGCAGATGATAA
This sequence comes from SAR202 cluster bacterium, assembly GCA_009391605.1. The sequence continues at coordinate 574 of VFGQ01000068.1, read as the reverse complement.
TGAAACGTATATTTATGATATAAATGCTATGTCGAATTTTGTTGCTGACCCAGATATAGTCCTTGGATTTGATCCTACTGACAATTTGGTAGATTTTGTTAATAACGAAATACAAAAAAAAGTTAAATTACCTGTTAATTTATAATCAGAAATTGATAAGATAATATCTTAGATAATTTAAAAGGTATTATGGTATCTTCAAATCCTGGAAAAATTTTATTGTTTTTTGCGCATCCAGATGATGAAACTTCATCTTGTGGAGGTACAATCAATAAATATTCTAAAATTGGTTCTCAGGTATACATTTGCACTGCAACCAATGGTAATAAAGGTGATTTAGGAACTGGAGATCTTAAATTAACAAAAGAAGAATTAGGACCATTTAGAGAAAAAGAAGAATTAAAAGTATTAAAATCACTTGGAGCTTATGATGTGTTACAACTTGGCTATGATGATCAGGGCCTTGAATTACTTGAAAATGGTGTTTTGGAACAACAATTTTTAGATATTTTAAAGAAAATCCAACCAAATGTAGTGATTACGTTCGGGAAAAGAGGATTTTCTGGTCATACTG
>VFGQ01000084.1 GCA_009391605.1 SAR202 cluster bacterium | reverse complement strand
GTTCTGATTCTTTTTTAGAATCGCTTGTATTATTTTGGATTTGTATTTTTTCTATTGATTCAGTATTGATGGTGCCAAGAATAGTTCCTACATTTACAATTTCACCTTCTTCGATATTAACAGTTTCAAGAGTTCCTGTTGCTGGTGCTGTAACTTCAAGATTTACTTTTTCTGTTTCTAATTCTAAAATTGTTTCGCCAGCTTCTATTTGATCTCCTTCGTTTTTTACCCAAGCTCCCACAGTTGCTTCAACTATGGATTCTCCCATTTCTGGAACTTTAATTTCTATTGCCAAATTTTACCTCTTATTTAATATCTTTAAATAGTTTTGCAATTGTTTCAGTTTGAACTTTGTGTAAATCTGAAGTTCCTACTGATGTACTTGCTCTTTGTACTGATCCACAATATTCTAATTCAAAATCATTAGATAATGAAGCTTTATCAAGTTGATTTGATACAAATTGCCAAGCCCCCCTATTTTTCGGTTCTTCTTGTATCCAAATAATTCTATTAATATCCTTATGTTTTTTTAGGAAATTAATTATTTCATTTTTCGGGAATGGATAAAGCTCTTCAATAGAAATTATTGCACTATTTGATGATAATGAATTTAATTCATTATCTAATAAATCAATTATAATTTTACCTGAGCAAAGTATTAAATTGTTTATTTTATTTTTACTTTTAGGTAAATAAGTAATTATTTTTTTGAAATTATCTTCTGTAAAATTCTTTATTTCTGATGCTGCAAAAGGGTGTCTGAGTAAGCTTTTAGGAGTCATTATTATCATGGGGGTTTTATTTAATGTTTCCTTGGATTGCATTCTTAAAGCATGGAAATATTGTACTGATTTTGTTGGGTATATTACCCTTAGATTTGAGTCGGCACATAGACTTAGATATCTTTCTAAGTGAGCACTGGAATGATTTGGACCCTGTCCTTCATAACCATGCGGCAATAGCATTATAAGTGATGATTTAATTCCCCATTTTGAAAAACCTGATGAAATATATTCGTCAATTATACTTTGAGCATTATTAACAAAATCTCCAAATTGTGCTTCCCATAAAACTAATGAATTTTCAGTATCTAACAAAGTGTATCCATACTCAAAAGCTAAAGTAGCCATTTCAGTTAATGGGCTGTTTTTTATCATAAGTTTAGATTGATCAGGATACAAATGATTTAGTGGGACAAATTGATTGCCATTATTTATATCGTGCAAAACAGCATGTCTTTGGCTGAATGTACCTCTTTCTGTATCTTGCCCTGTCAATCTGATGTTTTTTCCATCTTTGATTATACTGCCTAATGCTAATAATTCTGCATGACTCCAATCCAGTTTAGATTTAGTTTCAATTATATTTTGCTTTCTTTCTAAAATTCTTTTGAGCCTATTGTTTATTGTGAAATCATAAGGTATTTCAAATATCTTATGATTTAAATCAGTAAAAGTATTTAGGCTTATGCTAGTAGGTGTATTGTTATATTCATTTGATATTTCTTTGTTTGATTTAATTAATTCTTGATGTTTTTTGGATACAGTCCCATTGTTAGGATTTTCTAACTCTGCTTCAAGAATTTGATCCCATTTTTGTGTGTATTGATTTGTTAGTTTTTCAATATCATTACCATGAATATTGATTAATTTGTTTTTGTATATTTCTTTTAAGTGAGGATGATTTGATATTTTTTTGTACATTAATGGTTGAGTAAATGATGGTTCATCTCCTTCATTATGGCCGTGCCTTCTGTATCCTACTAAATCTATTAAGATATCTTTTTGGAAAGCCATTTTATATTGGTAAGATAAGTGTGCCACATTAATACATGATTCTACGTCATCTGCATTAACATGTATGATAGGAATGTTGTATGCTTTAGCTATGTCTGTACAGTATCCATTTGATTTGGTTTCTTCCGGGTTTGTTGTAAATCCTATTTGATTATTTACTACGATATGTATAGTGCCACCAATATCATAAGGTTTTAAGTTTTTCATATTGAAAAGTTCTGATACTATTCCTTGCCCTGAAAAACTTGCATCACCGTGGGTTATTATGCTCATTGATTTTTTAACTGCATTATTTTTAATTATATTTTCTTGTATAGATTTTAAATAACCATTGACAACAGGACTAGCAAGTTCAAGGTGGCTTGGATTATCTAATAATTTAATTTTAATATTGTTATGTAATGTTTCTGACCCATAATGATAAAGTACATCTTGCATCCATCCTGCGTAAGGATCATTGTTAGTATTAGATACTTTACCTTCTTTCAGGTAACTGAATACTTCAGAGTATGGTAATTGAAATAGAGTAGCCATAACACTTATTCTACCTCTATGTTGCATCCCTAAAGTTATATATTCTTTTTTATCCTTCTCACTTAGCTCAATGAGTTTATCAAGCATAGGAATTAAAGAATCTTCTCCTTGTATTGAAAACCATTTTTTGGCAGGAAAATGTTTTGATAAAAATTCTTCAAAGGTATCAATTTCAGTGATTCTATTTAATAGATTTATTTGTTGATCATATGATTGCTGGGTATTATTTGAATGTTCTATATTATCTATAAGCCAATTAATTTCATCTTGATTATCGAGGTGATAGAATTCATATCCTATATTTGAAGTATACAAATCTTTTAATTTTCTTGTTTTACCATTTGCGTTTATACTCATGTCTGGTAAAGGGTGTATCGAAAGAGGGTCTAACTGTGCATATTTATGACCATTTTTTCGTAAGTTTTCAATTTCAATTATTTCATCATTTGATTCAATTATGTTAGTTGTATCATTAAATGTATTTTTTTCAGAACTTAGATTAGAAAGAATATTGTTAAAATCTTGAGATTGGAAAAAATCAACTAGGTCTAGGCTTACACTATCAGGGTCATTTAGATAATCTTCATAAAGACCCATAATGTAAGCTGAGTTTAAATCTCCAAATTGATAGTTTTTATACATTAGTATTTTTATTAAATTTATTTCAGAATTACTGAGGTATGAGTATTATCGATTATAGTTATATATTTTTCAATAATATAAATAAACTTAATAATTTAAGGTTTAAGAGAAATTTCAGTTAGTAGTTTTTTTGTAGATATAACATGTTTGTTAATTTTTAATTCTTCTGGGTCTAATCCTAATGCAAGTCCTACTAATTGCGGTACATGAATAATTGGGAGATCAATTTCTCTTTCCATCATCCAAGCTGCCCTGTCCTGATACTGATCAAGGTTTAAATGACATAAGGGGCATGGAGTTACCATTGCAGATGCACCAAGATCTTTCGCAGTACTTGTATGATTTCCAACCATTTTTAAAGATGCTTTCTCATTTATCGTTACAATAGGGAAGCCACAACATGCAGTTTTACCGGGAAAATCAACG
>VFGQ01000010.1 GCA_009391605.1 SAR202 cluster bacterium | reverse complement strand
ATGCTCTTAGAATTAGTTGCAATGTAACCCAATCTTAAACCAGTTATGCCAAAAGTTTTAGAAAAACTCCCGGTAATTATTATATTTTCAAAATCACTGAATAATGAAAGATAATTTGATTCATAATTTGCATGTATATACTCGTGATATGTAATATCAAATATTATTTTTATATTATTAGAATCACATATTTTAAATAATTCAATAAGATCATTATTTTTATATAATGCTCCAGTCGGGTTATTTGGAGAATTAATAATAATAGCTTTTGTTTTACTTGTAATAGAATTGGAAATACTTTTTATATTTAACTGAAATCCAGATTCAGGTTCAGAATCAATTTCTATTGGATTTGCTCCAATCATTTTAATTGCCATAATATAATTAAAATACACAGGGCTTATAACTAACACTTCATCATTCTTATTTAACAATAAAAAAAGTGATTTAAATATAGCACTGTTAGCACCAGGCGTGATAATTATATTTTTCTCAGGTTTTACATTAAAGTTTAGTTTATTAGAAAGAGAATGAGCCAAATAATTTCTTAATTCAATATTTCCTCTAATATCAGTATATTTAAATGAACTAGAATTATTTAACAATTGATAATTAATATTTGCATATTCATTTGGAGTGTACTTGGGAATGCCATGCCCAAACGATATTTTATTATTTTTATTTGGAGAGTTATCTAACAAATGATTAAAATAATCAATGGGTGGTATTTCAACATTACTTAGATTAGAGTTCATTTTCTTTACTTAATTATAATATTTAATTTTTCAATTGCTTCATTATCCAAGTTGAAATATTTTGCTTCCGGGTGATGAAATACTATAGCACTAACTGATCCTTCAGGGTCCATCATGTATTCTTCAGTCAATTCAACATTGATATTTTTTGTTGGATTTAAAAGATCCCATAATATTTTTTGATCTTCTAGTCTTGGACAGGCAGGATATCCAAATGAATATCTCTTTCCAATATATTTAGCTTTAAATATATCCTGATTTGTTATATCAGGAGAATCTTTTATTCCCCACATTTCTCTTATTTTTTTATGTATAAATTCTGCAGATGCTTCAGCAGTTTCTAATGCTAAAGATTGTATTATGTGCGATATAAGAAATTCTCCTTTATTTTGATATTTTTCAGCTAGTTCACGTATGCCTGGTCCATATGTAGATACGAACATACATACATAGTCATCTTTAGCTGATGTAACAGGATAAACATAATCACTTAAACTAAGCATGTCTTTGTCCGTTTGTCTGCCGAAGGTAAATCTTGATATTTCGTTTTTAGAGTTTGAATCATAAATGATCAAATCATTATTCTCAGATTTTGTTTTAAAAAATTTGTACACAACTTTAGCTTGAATATTTTCATTGTCTTTTAATATTTCTTTAACTTTATTTACACTTTCAAATAAATCAGCAGCTTTTTTAACATTCATTTTCAGATCATTTGTGAAATTTCCTCTATATCCTAAATGTCTGTTATATAGCATGGTAGGATTTACCAAATTCCAAACATCTTCTATGGGTAAAACAATATTATGGATTTTTAAATCTGGGGGTTGAGGAATACTATCTAATTGTTTAATAGGATTTTTTACTAGACCGGATTTATCAGCAATTACTTTAGTTGTACGAGGAATCATATTAGATTTAAAATGTTTAATTTTTTTATCAACATTAATTAATAATTCTTCTTTACTTTTGATATTATTTAAATCATTTACGATATCTAATCCTGACATAGCATCTTTTGCATAAATAACTAAATTGTTGTAATTAGGAAATATATTAAGATAAGTAAATTTTTCTGTTAATGCTGCTCCTCCAACCAAAATTGGTATATCTATTTGTTCATTAGTCAGATCTGAGACTGTATCAACCATCATTTGAGCTGATTTAACTAATAATCCTGATAAACCAATATAATTAGGATTATATTTATTGTAAGCATCAATTAATTCTTGAGAATTAACTTTAATACCTAAATTAATAACCTTATAACCATTATTTGTAAGGATAATATCCACTAGATTTTTACCTATATCATGAACATCGCCTTTAACTGTAGCTAGCATTATAGTACCTTTAGATGTAATATCAGCTTTTTCCATATATTGTTCTAAATAGGATACAGCTGATTTCATAACTTCGGCAGATTGCAAAACTTCAGCTACTATTAATTCATTTTTACCAAACAAATCTGAAACAACGTCCATTCCATTCATTAATGGCCCATTAATAATATCTAAAGGTGCAATTTTTTTTAATCCTTTATCTAAATTTGGTTCTAATTTATTTTTAGATCCATTAATCACTGATTCTTTAAGAAATTTATCCCATGGAATATTTTCCTTTATTGTTTTATTTACAGGAGTAGATCTAAAATATTCAACAAATTTGTCTAATGCTTCTTTAGAATTGTTAAAAATCAGTTCGTTAGAGAGGTTTATTTCTTCATCTGACAAAGCATTAAATCTTTTTAAATTTTGAGTATTAACTATTGCGTAATCTAGTCCAGCATTTAAACAATGATTTAACATAACAGAATTCAAAACTTCTCTACCATTGGTTGGCAATCCAAAAGATACATTTGAAATACCTAATATAATTTTAGCCGTTGGTAATTCTTTTTTTATTAATTTAATACCCTCTATAGTTTCTTCTGCTGATTCCAAATAATTGACATCACCAGTACCTATAGGGAAAGTAAGTGGATCGAATATAATATCATTCGGATTTAATTCATAATCATTTGTTAAAAGGTCAAATGATCTTTTAGCAATTTCTAATTTTCTTTCTCGTGTTATTGCCTGAGCTTGATTTTTATCATCATCTATACATCCAACAATAAGAGAAGCACCAAATGATTTTATGATCGGTGAAATATCATTAAATTTTTCCTCACCGTCTTCCAGGTTTACGCTATTAATAATAATTTTGCCAGGGCATAATTTTATTGCTTCCTTAATGACTTCAATATCAGTTGAATCTATCATTATTGGAGATTTAATTTTTGAAGTTAATTTTTCTAAAAATTGTTTTATATCATCTATTTCATCTCTGTCAGGATTTTGTAAACAGACATCTATTACATTAGCTCCAGAATTAATTTGTAATTTTCCAATCTCCGAAGCTTGGTCAAAGTCATTGTTTTCTATAAG
>VFGQ01000087.1 GCA_009391605.1 SAR202 cluster bacterium | reverse complement strand
ACCATTTGTCTCCCACAGCTGATATTTCGATACAATAAATCATACGAAAGAAATGAATTACATTTAGGGCATTTTGACGCTTTTACAGTTTTCCAATTATTCCTTTTATTCATTAAAATCTCTTTTAATAATATAATTTATAAACAATTTGACTCTATACTTATATTGTCAAGAAAGTTTTAAGATTAAATAAATTTATAATCAAGAATTAATTTATGAATCCTATTAAAAGAGAATTATTAGATTTACATAGAATTAATCACATAGATGCAGAAATATTTATTGACAGATTTATAAATAAATATTGGGGCAAAAATAGTTCTGCAAGAATTATTACTGGTAATTCTAAGGCAATGAAAGAAATTGTTATTTCGAAATTGAATTTTTATAATATTAAATTTACTATCGGAAACGAATGGGAATCAACAAGTAAATCTTTTATAGATTTCCTAATTGAATGATTTGTTTAGAAATTCTATAGTTCTATCGAATGATTTTTCAGCTGCTTTTTTATTATATATTTCTTTTCTTTCATTATTAAAAAAAGCATGCTCGGTATTTTGATAAATATAAAATTTGGAATCATTTCTGTATTTTTCTATTTCCTTTTTTATTTCTGGTAAAGCTGCAGTGGCACCATCATGTTCTGCATAATGCCCTAATATTGGGCAATTTACTTTGCTCCAATCAGGTTTTACATTAACTAAGACCCCGTAATAAGGGATAGCTGCATCTATATGTCCTGTTGTTGCCATATATAATGACAATCCGCCTCCCATACAAAAACCAATGCATCCAACTTTGTCTATTGATAAGTTTTCTAAATTTCGAAGATATTTAACTGCAGATTCAATATTATCCCCCGCTTCATCAATTTGTAATTCCATCATTAGTTTTTGAGCTTCATTTGGTTCAGTAGCTTTTTCTCCGTTATATAAATCGGGTGCAAGTACAACAAAACCATTTTTAGCATATCTATCAGCTACTAATTTTATATGATCAACCAACCCCCACCATTCTTGTAAAATAATTAATCCCGGGCCTTGTTTGCTTTTTGGTAAAGATAGATACCCTTGGTTTTTTTGATTTCCATATGTTATTATTTTTCCGTTCACTTTTTACCTCCGTACTTATTCAATTACACTGACTACTACAGTACCGGCAATTAAGTCGTGAATACATTTTCTATCATCTCTGAAAATAAACAATATATTTACTATTTGTATAATACCTCCGATTGCAGGAATTATTCCAATTAATCCCATTACCCATTCTCTTAGTACAACATTTACAAAAAAACCTGCTTGTTCACCATTTTTATTAACAATTTTTATTTTAAGATATTTTTTTCCTATTGTTTGTGCAGTCGTTGCTAGCAGATACCATTGGTATATACAAAAACAAATTATTCCTACTACACCCCCTAACAAGAATGATTCGGGATCAAAATTCCCATCAGATAAAAAAGTTAGAACAAAACCGGGTATTAGAGCTGAAACAAGTCCGAAAACTCCATCTAACAATCTGGCAAATAATCTTTTTAGTCGGCTAGCAAGTATAAATTTTTGAGTACTCTCAACAAATAATTTATTAACTTCATCAGGAATTATATCTTCATTTACATTTTCTGAATTTTCATTAAGAATAGAATCAATTGAATCTGAGCTGATCTCCTCCCCGCAAAACTTACAAAATTTATCTGATTTTGCCCCTGGTTTTCCACATTGTTTACAAAATATATTTTCTTGCATAAGATTTTTTTATTAATTTATAGGTGTTTTAACAATTATTAGTTTCATAATATAATATATGGTTCATTATGAAAATTGACGAAATACATATATATCATGTTGCAATGCCATTAATCGATCCATGGATTACAGCTTATGGTGCGGATTATGATACTCATTCTATTTTGATTAAACTGATAAGTGGGAATAATCTTGCATGGGCAGAAACTTGTTCATTAGAATTACCTACTTATTCATCTGAAAGTGCTAATTCTGTTTTTTACAATCTCAGTGAAGTATTTGCACCCAAAATTTTGAGGAAAAATTACGAAACTTCAGATCATTTGAATGAAGATTTAAAAATTTATAAAGGAAATCCCTTTGCAAAAGCTGGATTAGATATTGGTTGGTGGTGTTTGTTAAGCCAAATAAATAATCTTCCAATACATGATTTGATTGGAGGTAAAAGAAAAGAAGTTGTAGCAGGCGCTGATTTTGGAGTTGAAGATAGTATTGATTTATTGATAGAAAAAATTCAAGTTGCTGTAGATAATAGTGCTCCAAGAGTGAAATTGAAAGTTAGGAAGGGTTGGGATCTGGAAGTATTAAAAGCAGTGAAATCAACATTCCCCGATACTTTATTTCATATAGATTGTAATTCAGGATATACCTTGGAAGATATTGATTTTTTCAAAGATATTGATGATTTTGGATTAGCATTTATAGAACAACCTTTGAGTAATGATGATATTTTTGATCATTCAAAGTTAGCTAGGTCTATTGAGACACCAATCTGTTTGGATGAATCTATAAGTAGTGTAGATAGGGCACGACAGGCTATCGAAATTGGGGCTTGTAAATACATCAATATTAAACCTGGCAGAGTAGGTGGGATAACGAATTCATTAAAAATAAATGAGATATCCGAAGAAGCAGGAATACCTGTATGGATAGGAGGAATGCTTGAAAGTGCTTTAGGAGTAGCTATTTGTATTGAATTGGCAACTTTAGATAATTTCACTTATCCGGGTGATTTATTTCCTTCTAGTCGATTTTATAGTAATGATTTGTTTGAACCCTATAATGAATTCAAATCTCCATATTTGTTTGATCCTATTACTGATTTACCCACACCTAATGAAAAACTACTAAAAAAGTTTACTGTAAAAGAAAGTCACATAACTTAATTTACAATCGGTAGAATAATATGCGAATCATAAGATTTGTTATGAAATATATTTTGATTAGCAATTTTAAGTTCAGTATCCATTCCAAATTCATTACCTGTATTAGGATTCCTGTCAAACTGAGGAAAATTACTGCTAG
>VFGQ01000074.1 GCA_009391605.1 SAR202 cluster bacterium | reverse complement strand
CTCAGTGGTAGAGCGGTCGGCTGTTAACCGATTGGTCGTAGGTTCGAATCCTACCTGCGGAGCCAAAATATTATATTAAATATATTTTGTTTTATTTTAACTTTTGGCTTTACCTATATTGCTGAAGAAATTTTCCTGTGAAGAATCATTTTTTCTCCTGGGGATTAAATGGAAATGTAGATGAAATACTGTTTGTCCAGCTATAGCACCATTATTAATTAATATATTAAATCCTTCAACACTATTATCCTGATTTAAAATTTCATTTTTCCTTTTATTAATTAGATCTTTTATTGCTTTTAATTCATCATCGTTAATTTCAAAAAATGTTTTTATTTCTCTTTTAGGTATAAAAAGAGTATGGCCTTCAGAAGCAGGATAGATATCAAGTATTGCAAAAGCTAAATCATTATTCATAATCCATTTATCAGATGGAATTCCACTAAATATACTGTTCATATCTTTGTATCCTTTGATGTGATAATATAATCCAAATTAATTATATTCTTCATTGAGATATAAGTGAACAAGTATTTTACCAGAGAAAACTACGGATTCTTACTCGGCTTTATCGGAGTTGTAATTTTTTCTCTTACCCTTCCAATAACAAGGCATCTTACCCAGGTAGATTTTACTTCTCTTGAGATTGGATTTGGAAGAGGATTTTTAGCTGGGCTTGCATCTGTCTTTATACTTTTATTCAAAGGACAGTTTAAACCTGGAAATTTACCTGATAAAACTGATTTAAGAAAACTGGTAATTACTGCAATCGGAGTTGTATTTGCATTTCCAATTTTTACTGCTATAGCAATGAAGACCATTCCTGCTGGTAATGGAGGAATAGTACTTGCTGCAGTACCACTTTCTACAGCAATATTTGCGGGATTATTATCTGAAGAAAACCCTACTAAAAAATTTTGGGGAATTGCTGTAATAGGATTTATCACGGTTACTGTTTTCAGATTACTTACTAATGATTCAGGGATTACAAATATAGGTTTTGGAGATTTTGCCTTACTTGTTTGTGTGGTTATTGGAGGCATGGGATATGCGCAGGGAGGAATATTAGGAAAAAACATGAGTGGATGGAAAGTAATTTGCTGGTCTCTTGTTATTAGTATGCCTTTAGTAATTCCTTTAACATTGTTAAATTTTGATGTTACCCATTTGATGCAGGTTGCAAATGATTCTTTTGTTTCAATATTATTATTTGCTTTCTTATGTTTGGGTAATAACCTGGTAGGTTTCTTTTTCTTTTACGAAGGCCTTGGAATTGGCGGAGTTGCAAGAGTTAGCCAGGTTGATTTGTTTAGACCATTTTTTACGTTTTTCTTTTCAGTAGTTTTTCTTGGAGAAACTATGTCATTCCTTGCTGTATTTTTCTTATTCTTAATTATTGGTATTGTATACTTAAGTAAAAAAGCTTAAAAATTAATGATCAATGATAATAGGTTTAAATCATTTTATTCTGATATGATAACCTGCACCCGTTGCACAAGGCTTGTTAGTTTCAGAGAAAAAATTGCTACTGAAAAACGCAAACAATACATAAAGGAAGAATACTGGGGTAAACCAGTTCCGGGGTATGGAGATATTAATGCTGAAATTTTATTTGTAGGGCTTGCACCTGCAGCACATGGTGGCAACAGAACCGGGAGAGTTTTTACAGGTGACAAATCTGCAGACTTTTTGATGAAATGTATGCATTACACAGGATTAGCTAACCAGATAAATTCTGATTACAGAGAAGATGGTCTTAAATTAAAAAATGCATATATGACTGCAATGCTAAAATGTGTTCCACCTGGAGATAAACCCACAGCTGGGGAATTAAAAACTTGCTTCTCTTATTTTAATAAAGAGATGGAATTATTAACGAACCTTAAAACTATTGTGGCTCTTGGTAAAATAGCTTTTGATGGAACTCTTAAATACTTCAAACAATTTGACGATTTGAAAATCAAAGATTTTCCCTTTGGCCATGGAAAGTCGTATAAAATGCATAATGGTATAACCTTAATCGGGTGCTATCACCCTAGCCCAAGGAATGTGAATACCGGTAAGTTAAATTTTAAAATGATGACTGATTTATTTGTAAATATTTGATTGGTTAATCAATTATTTTTTTAATTTCTTTTATATGATTTGGTGTGGTACTGCAACAACCACCAATTATTGAAGCTCCATTTTTAAGCCATTTTTTTGATTCAGATGAATAATCCCATTCATTAATACTCTTACTTAAACTTCTTTGAGCTTGTTCAGGGTTTTTTTCCATTGAATAAGTTGAATACTTTACTTTTGTGTTTTTTGATGCTTTTACTAATACTGAATTTGCATAACCCCCGACAGGTTTGTCAGTAAGATTATTTAATGTTTTTATCCCTTCTGTTACAAAATTTGCTGCACAACAATTTATTAAATAGGCTTCTGCTTCAGTTGCCTTTGATTCATTAAATGCTTCTTCCAGTGTTTCTCCACTTGGCAGAATATTTACTCTGTTACCCTGAAGAGTCCAGCTTACCCATGATTCTGTATTAGTTTCAAGTGCAGCTTTTAATGCTGTTTTAGCTTCAACGCTGCTGGACATTGTTTCACAGATAATAACATCAACATTATTTTTTAATATAGAGGCGATTTCTTTATAATTTTCATACATTTCTTTTTCATTAATTACCAAATCCGCTCTGTAACTTGTCTCCAAAGGTGGCAGAGAACCTATTATTTTCACGTCTTTATCTGATCTTTTTTTTGCACTGTGAGCTAATTCAATTGATAGCAAGGTGAGCTCTTTTAATTTATTTTTTATTTTGGCTCTCGATAATATTGGCTGTGTTAAAGCATAATTATTTATGGTTATATAATTTGCTCCTGCATGTATATAATCATAATGAATTTGTTCTACAACTTCAGGGTTATCTATTAGTGCCTGTGCAGACCAGATTGATTCA
>VFGQ01000109.1 GCA_009391605.1 SAR202 cluster bacterium | reverse complement strand
AGATGCTTTCTCATTTATCGTTACAATAGGGAAGCCACAACATGCAGTTTTACCTGGAAAGTCAACGACAGTTGCTCCAACCCATTCAGTCAAGTCTTCTAAACATGTTTCTCTTTCAGGTTTTTCGTAAAATTTTAGTGCTTTACTTGGTCTTACCAAGTAACAACCATAGAAGGGAGCTAATCTTAATCCATCTAATTGTCTTTTCACTAAGGATTTGAATTTTTTTTCACCTATTTCCTCTACAATTATCCATAAAATATGTCTTGTTGGAGTTTTGCCAGTATACTCAAGACCTTCCTCTGCCAAAGTTTCATTTATTTGTGCTCTGTATTCTTCGTTTTCTAATCGGTATTCTGCCTGCGACATCACTCCTTGACAAGTACTACATATGGTTAGAATAGGAAGGTTTTGTTTTTCAGCTAAAGCTATATTTCGGGCGTTTAATGTATCTCCAAGTAACTGATTTTTTTCTTGAAGTACTCCTGCTCCTGTACATGATGCGGATTCTAAAGCTTTTTCATCAAGTTCTATTCCTAAGATTTTAGATATTTTCACAGTAGAAGTATATAATTCAGGACAGGCGCCTCTTGATACACAACCAGGGAAAAAAGCAAATTTCATTATTTGTCCTCCAATTTTTTGAAAATCTTTTTTATTTGATTTTTATTTTTGCTGGAATGGGAAAGAAATGGAGGTCTCTTACCTGCTAATTGTGCCCCAATAGCAATAGGCAACAATTTGGCTAATTCTATTATATTAAACAAACCTTTGGTTTTTAAAATTAATAATACTTCATTCAGTATTCCATTACTTTTAATTAGATCAGTGAAAGATTTTGCATGTCTTGCGCCATAATTTTTATCTATTTTATTTTCTATTGATTTTGATCTGATTGACATTATTCTTTCCATGGGATCCACATCTTTTGGGCATACTTCTACACATTGCATACATCTTGTACAATCCCATATCCCACCATCTTTTTCGAGATTTTGGAGTCTTTCAAATTGTGATCCATCTCTAGGGTCTGCAATAAATCTGTATGATTTGGCTAAAGCGGCAGGTCCAAGAAAATTGTCTTTTACTTCAAGAACTGTACAGTCTGACACACAGGCACCACACATAATGCAATTCATAACCCCTACAAGATGAACCATGTCATCATTAGGAGCAAGATATTCACCCTCAGGGACTTCTCCTTCAGGTTTCAAATAAGGTTCAACTGCATTAAATTTATCCCAGAACGGTTTGAAGTCTGCTACCAGATCTGAAATTATAGGCATATTTCCCACAGGTTCTACTAATATTTTATTGTTTTTTTCTACAACAGAAAGTTTTGTTTTGCATACTAGTTTTGCCTGTCCATTTACTCTCATAGCACATGATCCACATATAGATGCTCTGCAAGCACATCTTAGAGATAAGGTACCATCAATTTCTTCACGGATTTTAATTAATGCATCTAAAACAGTAAACCAATCTTCGACTTCAACGTCATAGATTTGATTATAGGGTTCGCCCTTATTTATTTCTGGATCTTGCCTTTTGATTTCTATTTGAATGGTTTTTTTTACTGTTTGTACCACTAATATTTCCTAATTTCCGGGTCCCATTTTGTAATGTTAACATCTGATGTGTAAAATTGTACTTCTCCATCTATTTTTGCTACATGTGTATGTTTTAACCAATTTTTATCATCTCTTTCAGTAATATCTGTTCTATAATGAGCCCCTCTGCTTTCTTTTCTATTTTCTGCTCCAATACACATTGTTAAAGCTACATCTAACATATATTTTAATTCAAGATTGAAAATTAAGTCGGTATTAAATATTTTTCCTTTATTATCTATTGATGTATTTTCATATCTGTCAATTAAATTTAATACTTTTTGTTTTGCTATTTCAATGCTTCTTGTATCTCTGAATACTCCTATACCAGAAGTCATTGCTTCACCCATTTCATTTCTTAATGTAGCGGATCTTTCTCCGTTTGTTCTATTAATTATATTTTGAATTCTTTTTGTTTCGTTTTTTAATTCCTCTTTACTTTTTGAGATAGAATTTATTTGCGAAGAGTATTCTATTGCTCCTCTAGCTGATCTTCTCCCAAATACAATAGTGTCTAAAAGAGAATTTGCTCCTAATCTGTTACCACCATGCACACTTACATTTGCACATTCTCCAGCTGCAAACAATCCAGGTATATCAGTTTGTCCCATAAAATCTGTTTTAATTCCGCCCATTATATAATGCATTGTAGGTTTGACTGGGATTGGTTGTTCAGATAAATCAATTCCTCTAAATTCGGTAGCAACTTCTTGTAAATAACCTAATCTTTCTTCTATTTTAGATTTACCTAAATGTCTACAATCTAGTAAAACGCATCCATCTATGCCCCTCCCTTCATTTATTTCTATCTGTTCTGCTCTTGAAACAACATCTCTTGATGCAAGTTCAAGATATTCAGGCGCATAATCTTCCATAAATCTTTCACCATTTGAATTCAAAAGATAGGCTCCTTCACCTCTTGCCCCTTCAGAAAGTAAGATTCCATTTCCTGCAAGCCCAGTAGGATGATATTGGATCATTTCCATATCCATTAAAGAAGCGCCCACATCATATGCAAGCGCAAGACCATCACCTGTACATATTAATGCATTTGTTGATGGTTCAAAAATTCTTCCTGCACCGCCAGTAGCTAATATAACTGATTTTGCTTTAATGATTTCCAGTTTGCCTGAATGCATATCCATAGCAATGACTCCTCTGCATTCACCATCTTCAATTATTAGTTTAGTCACAAACCATTCTTCATAAACTTGAGCTTTTTGTTTTACAGTTTGCTCGTAAAGTACATGAAGCATTGCTGATCCTGTAATTGC
>VFGQ01000061.1 GCA_009391605.1 SAR202 cluster bacterium | reverse complement strand
TTAGGTTTATTAACGATTACATCATATCCGTCAATTAATTGATTTCCACAATTATAAGCAGCAAAAACACATTGAGATCCCATTCCTACAGGAGATCCAGGAAAAGCCCCTGCCTCAAAAGCAAGTTCAGCTTGCATAGCAATAATTTTTCCATTATTTTTTACACCAATTTTAATCCATGTATAACCACCTGGTGTGGGGCCAGTTGACTCAAATACTTCTTTTCGAGACATTAAAATTTTAACTGGTTTTCCTGTTTTCTTTGATAATAAAGCTGCTACAGGTTCCTGATATATAGGAATTTTTCCACCAAAACCTCCGCCTATTTCCATAGGAACAACTTTAATTTTTGATATAGGGACATCTAATATAACTGATATTTCATCTCTGTCAGGAAATGCTCCTTGAGTACTACTCCAAACAGTAATAGAACCATCAGCTTTCCATAGTACCGTTGCGGCATGGGGTTCTATATATCCTTGATGAACCATGACAGTAGAATATTTACCTTCAACTACTAAATCAGCCTCATCAAAACCTTTTGATACATTCCCGATTTTATGCTGAAAGTGTTCATCGATATTATTATTTATTGTTGTCATTTCGCCAAATTCTTTCATGAATGCATTTTCATGAATAACTTCTGAGTCATCGTCCATTGCTTCTTCCACACTCAATGAAGGTGATAATATTTCATAATCAACTTTTATTAATTCCAATGCTTCTTCAGCAGTATGTGGATCAATTGCCACAACTCCCGCAACAGCATGCCCAACATATAACACTTTATCTTTTGCTAATATATTACCTCTTCCATAGGCAACAGAACTGGTTCCGTCTGGGTTATCAGGTAAATCTTTTGAAGTCACTACAGCTAAAACACCATCAATTTTCAGTGCTTCATCAAAATTTATAGATTTAATACGTGCATGAGGATAAGGACTTCTTAATATCTTGCCATGTAACAATCCAGCCATATCAAAATCCGCACCATATAAAGCTCTGCCTGTAACTTTATCTGTACCATCAGGTCTTACGGGCCTTGTTCCTATAACGTTATACTTTTTTGGATCTTTTATACTTGTCATATTTATCCTCCTGCTTTAATTCTCTTAGCTGAATCTTGTACTGCTCGAACAATCTTGTCATACCCGGTACATCTGCATAAATTATTTGCAAGCCACCATCTGATTTCATATTCAGATGGATCAGGATTATGATCAAGCAAAGATTTGGTTGCAATTATAAATCCAGGAGTACAAATCCCGCATTGTAAAGCAGCATTTTCTAAAAACGCATCTTGTATAGGATGTAATTTATCTCCATCCGCAATACCTTCTATCGTTGTTAATTCTTTTCCTTCAACTTCTACACCCAGAACAAGGCATGAAGTTACTGTTCTTCCGTCTAAAATTATAGTGCAAGCGCCACAATTACCATCATTACAACCTTCTTTAGTTCCAGTTAATCCTACAATATCTCTTAGACACTCTAAAAGACTTTGTCTTGGTTCACATAAAAATTCTACTGCTTCACCATTTATTGTTGTTTGTACATGAGTTTTCTTTAACATTTAATTCTCCTTCGCTCTTTCTATTGATTGTTTTAGAGATCTTTTAGTTAATACTTTACATAAATGCTGTCTATACTCTGCAGTTCCTCTCATATCAGAGATAGGTTTAGAAGCATCTTTAGCTAATTCCCCGGCTTTTTCAATATTCTCATCATTAATTTCTTTGCCTGACAAGAAATCTGTTATAGATGTTACATGTAATGGTGTCGGAGCTACTGAAGCTAAAGATACCTGGGCATCTTCAAATTTACTTCCATCATCACTTAATTTAACAGATGTACCTACACCAACAACTGCAATATCCATTTCATTTCTTGGAATAAATCTCATATAATGAGCTCCTGAATTTTGTTTTGAAGCTGGAATATTAATTGAAACTACAATCTCATTATTTTTCAATATTGTAGATCCAGGGCCAGTACAAAATTCTCTTATTGATACTTCTCTTGAACCATTTAAACTATGAATGGAAGCTGTGGCATCCAGTACTATTAAAGTTGGAATTGCATCAGCGCTAGGAGCCGCATTACAAAGATTTCCGCCTAAAGTTGCTCTTCCTTGTATAGGTATACCTCCAATTATCTTTGTTGAATCTACAATAGCCTGATAATATTTCTTTACATCTTCATGAGCATATAATTTATAAAGAGGAACGGCCCCTCCAACAATTAGCCCAGAATCTGGATTATATGACAACTCATTTAATTCTGGAATTTCCTTACTATCCAATAAAAGATCTGGTAATTCTCTTCTAATTCTCAATTTAGTTAATATATCAGTTCCACCGGCTAATATTTTGGTGGTTTCTCCATTATTTTGTAAAATTTCTAAAGCTGCCTTCAAATTGATAGGTCTTTCATAATCAATATATTTCATTTGTATACCCCAAATATTTAAATTCTAAATAAATATTGTCAGCATTAAATCTAAATAAATACTAATGCATGTAGAAATTTATTATAAATAAATCAATTCTTTTTTGCACTCGGATTATATTAAAAACGTTTAAAAAGTACTAATATATGGTACATTATTTAAAAAACCAGAACCTAGGAATTAGAAATTATGAAAAGCAGGACAGGTATAGAATTATTTTTATCAACTCTCAGAGAATATAACATAGACCATATATTTGGTAATCCTGGGACTAGTGAAAGTGCTATTACAAATGCTTTGGCTCTCCCGGAACATAAAGATTTTAAATATTTTCTTGCAGTTCAAGAAGGAGTAGCCATGGGTATGGCTGATGGATGGGCAAGATCAACAGGTAAAACTGCATT
>VFGQ01000113.1 GCA_009391605.1 SAR202 cluster bacterium | reverse complement strand
AATAATAGTTCCTGATCCGTCAATTTTTTTATGTAATTTGGGATTTGATAAAATGTCAAATATTTGAATAGATTTATAATCACTTATTTTAGATACCGAAATTATTTTTTCATTCATCGTAACTCCATAAAGATTTAAGTTTATTTCTCGGAATCCATCCTAATTTTTTTTTTGCTTTTGAATTTATAAACTTTGTATGGGGTAAATCTTCACTTATAAAATATGTTTCAGCTCTTGAATCAAGTTTTTCTAATTCAATTTCTAATGCTAATTTGATTGCCATAGCTGCATCTTCCCAAGTAACACTAAATGGATTTAATGAATCCCGTAATTTATCAAACTTTTTATCACTTCCACCTAAAGTTAATTCCTCAGAATACAAATGATAAAAGAGTAAAGTTTGAATATAAATAAAATCATTATTATCAGCAAAAATTTTACATATTTCATTACCTAAAGATTTAGTCAAAGCATATATATTCACACCAGGTTGATTTGGAATATTAGAATTAATATTAAAATCATAAGTCTCAAAACTAGGTCCTGCCAAAACAAAATGAGGACCTGTGTTTATTATTCTAGAAATCTTATTTTCTTCAGCTGCTTTCATCATATTATAAGTGCCCAAGGTATTTACATTAAAAGCCATGTCTCTATCTTTTCTATAAACTGACAAATTAATAATTGCATCAACATTCTTTG
Organism: SAR202 cluster bacterium; assembly: GCA_009391605.1. The sequence continues at coordinate 2,002 of VFGQ01000113.1, read as the reverse complement.
ATATTTCCAGTACTTCATTTAAATTAGAAATATCAATTTTATAAAAATTAATATTAGAATCTATTTTCACAAGATCAGTCTCGATGATTTCATGATCTTTGTTCAATAATTTAGATACCCAAGGACCCATCATTCCATTAGCTCCCAATATCAAAACTCTCATTATTTTTCCTCTTCGTATATTGGCTCTTCAAAAATTTCATGAAGATTCACTGTATTTGAATCAAAAGATAAAAATTTATTCATTTTATTTAAAGAAAATTTTGAATTACTAATATTTGAATGTGCATGAATCATCTCATAATCACGATATGTGTTATGTTCAATTACATGACTGATTATTTTAAAATAATCATCAAAAGTAATATAAATATCTTCATTTTTATATTGATTTCCTTGTTCAAAAAAATCAGGGATACGCAAATTAGTTACTCTAACAGGAAACGTTCTCGCGTATTCTTTAACAATGAATTCAGACAAATATGAAGACAAATCTAGTATCTTTGTACTTGGTTTAGGATGCCAATTCTCATTAATAATATAATTATCAGGATAATGATTAAAAATATCTAAATCACTAATAAATATAATTCTTTTTACCCCTTTTTGAATAGCAGAAAATAATAAATTATATGTATTCCTAAGATATATATTTAATGAATTACTATCTGTAATAATTTTACTTTTAGCAAAATGAATCAATATATCTGATTTATCAATCAAAGGATTTATATTTTTACTATCATCTAAATTATTAAAAACTACATCTAAATCTTTGTTACATGATTCTTTAAATGTAGATAATTCAGTACATTTAATATTATATTTCTTATTCTTACTCAAAAATAATATTAATTTTTCAGAACTGATTTCAGATGCAGTTGTAATTAAAATATTCATAATGTTTACTATCATTATTATAATATCTTTAATAAAAATATATTTATAACGATGAGCAATAATAATTTAATATTTGTAGGAACATACAACAATTTCATCAAAGAAAAAACTTCACCTAGCGATGGGATATATACTTTGAGTTTTAATAACTCAACTGGAGAACTTAAAATAATTTCAAGTGTTATTAATAAAGAAAATCCTTCATTTTTAACTATATCCAAAAATAAAAAATATTTGTTCAGTGTAGGGGAATTAGACGATATTAGGAATAGTAAAATTTCTTCTTATAAAATTAATAAAAGTAAAAAATGCCTTGAATTTATAAATTCTGCCTCATGTAATGGGTTAGGTCCTTGTCATATAACAATTGATGATTCAGGAAAATATATTTACACTGCGAATTATTCAGGAAAATCAGTATCATTTTTACCTGTTTCAGAATTTGGAAAATTATTTGATTCTCCTATTGTTATGCATCACGGAAAAGGGTCAAATGTTAATAAAAGCAGGCAAATAGATTCTCATCCACATTCTGTAAATATCGATCCAACAAATAAATATCTTATAGTGCCTGATCTTGGTCAAGATAAAATTTATATGTATACAATTGATCAAATTTCAGGATATTTAAATAAAAAGAATATGAATTACGTAAACACTAGACCCGGATCAGGCCCAAGACATGTAGTTTTTCATCCAAATCAAAAAATTTTGTATGTAATAAATGAATTGGATTCAACAATAGATAATTATAAAATTGATTACAATAATCAAACATTGTCACTTATTTCTTCAATTAGTACATTGCCTGAAAATTCGAAAGTCAAAAGTACATGTGCTGACATACATATTTCCCCAAATGGTCAATATCTGTACGGTTCAAACAGAGGGCATGACAGTATTGCTTCTTATAAAATTGATAAAATAACTGGTAAATTAACAAATATAGGTATATTTAATACTAACGGTAAAACACCAAGAAATTTCTGTATAGATCCATCAGGGAAATATATTTTAGTGGGTAATCAGGATTCAGATACGATTAAAGTTTTTGAAATTAATATAAAATCAGGTGAAATTAATAATGAAATTTTCAGTTTAG
>VFGQ01000091.1 GCA_009391605.1 SAR202 cluster bacterium | reverse complement strand
ACTGTAGGACTATTTGTATCAATTAATGAAGCTATTGAAATCGGTAGACGTTCGGGTTGCCGTGTACAGATATCTCATCTCAAATGCGCAGGACCACGTGTATGGGGCAAAGCAGGAGAGTATTTGGAACTGTTAGAACAGACTGTTAAAGAAGGTGTTGATGTAGCTGGAGATCAATATCCTTACCCTGCATCAAGTACTGCTCTTACTGGAGCATTATTTCCAAGATGGGCACTTTCAGGTGGTAGGGAAGCAACTTTAAAATATATGGCTAATGAAGATGATAGAGGAAGAATAATTGATGAAATGAGTCAGACATTTAATCAGGGAAGAGGGGCAAATGGAACAATTATAGCAAGATATGTCCCTGACGAATCACTTGAAGGTAAAAATCTTGAAGAGATAGCAGAATCCATGGGAACTACCCCTGCAGAAGCTGCACTTAGAATATACCAGGAAGGTGAAGCAAGTGTAATTAGTTATGGGATGACTGAAGAGGATGTTGAAACATTTGCAGCTCATCCTCTTGTAGCAGTAGCATCTGACGGATCTTCACTTTCAAATGAAGGAATTTTATCAGTTGGGAAACCACATCCAAGAAGTTATGGTACAAATCCAAGGTTTATACAAAAATATGTAAATGAAAAAAAACTTATATCTATCGAGAAAGCTATAAGAAAAATGACATCTATGCCAGCTCAAAGACTAGGTCTTACAAACAGAGGGCGCCTTACACCTGGATATGCAGCAGATATAGTTATTATGGATCTTCCAAATGTTGAAGAAAAAGCTACATTTACTGATCCGCATCAATATCCAAAAGGGATCTCTCATGTAATAGTAAATGGTGAAATTGTAATTAAAGATGAGGAATATACAGGTAAAACACCCGGTGCTATGATAACTGATTTTAATTCTTAAGCAATTAATAAATATATACCTGATGATATAAGGATCATTATCCCTATAGTTATAACAAAGCTATAAAATTCTATTTTGTTTGTTATAGCTATAAAAAATTTAATAGAAATATATCCTATTAAAAAAGATATTATAATTGCCAATATATCTATAAATAATATCTCAGTTAAATAAATCAGCCCTGTAACTCCTGCAACAAATGTAACTGGTATACCCAAAAGAAAACTTATATTTAAAGATTCTGTTTTATTAAAACCTCTTAAAAGTAAGGATGTAATAGTTAAACCGGATCTGCTCATACCGGGGATAATTGAAAATCCCTGGATTAAACCTATAATAATACCGTCTTTATTAGTAGCTTTTGAAATATCTTTATTTAAATTCAATCTTTTTGTACCAAAATACTGAAAAATACCTCCAGTTAAATAAATCAGTCCTAATACAATCATTCCAATTACCCCAACTATCTCAGATATTTCATCAACAAATATTATAAATACAAATATTGGTAAAGCAGATATAAAACTTGAAATAGTAGTAATTATATAAAATACAAGTTCGTGATAACTTTTTGATTTTGAAATAAAAGCATTTTTAAAAATTTTAAATATTCTGGATCTATAATAAATTAAAGAAGATAAACAGGTACCCAAATGTAAAGTTAGTGCAAAGTACACCAAATTACCAAAAGAAGAATCAGGATCAAAAATACCATTTGTAACTAATACTAAGGCCTGAGAACTAATTGGGAGCCATTCAGTAATACCCTGAATGGCTCCCAGTATAATTTTATAGATTGAAATATCTATTATTAAATACCTTAATCTTTTTGCTGTGCAGCTAAGCCCTGTTCTCTAGCTAATTCTGCATCTATTTTAACTTTAGCATCCGCAGAAACCCATTGTGACCATACATTTTCATTTCTCAAAAGAAAATAAATAGCAACTTCGTTATAAGCAATCCATCTATCTGCGGCTTCTCTAAATTGCCTTGCTTTCTGTTCAAGTTTCTCCAAAGGGGCATTAGAAAAATCCCATTTATTTAATAGTGTAGCAAGTTCTGGGTGATCTGTTACAATATCATCAGAAATAACTACAGTAGAATCGGTTGCTCCTACTTTAGCATTAGCAGGTAAAGTTATTGATCCATCATTGGCAAAAACTATATGGATTCTCGAATTACTTGAGCCCATGCCAGCATCACCTCTCTCTAAAGATGTATCTACATCTTCTTCAGTAACAGTAAATCTTCGTACTATATCAGCAGGATCAGAAAATTGTATTCTTCCATTAACATCCTTAGCATTTTGTCCATAACCAAATTTTGCTATATACTCAAAGATTGCAGTTTGTATCATAGAATTTTTAGAATCTAAACTGGCCGTACGAATTTGTTCCCCTCTAAATTCTGTTGACTGATGCGCTCTTCCTACACCTTGGCCTGATGCAGTACAAGCTATAGATAAAAGGAAAAATACCATTAAAAGTGAAAAAAAGTATTTAATATATTTTGTATTTTCCATAAACATAACACTCTCCTATTCCTATATAAATGTAATCATTAATTTAATGACATTCTTTTTAGTAAAAGCTATTATAACAAAAATAAGCACTTACTTTAACAATTAGTTGTTGTAATACAGATTTTATCTCTTTATATTACTAATTATTGCAATATATTATAGGAAGATATTATGACTAATAAACAGGACCAGGATCTTAAAGACAAAGCAAGAAAATTACATTTTA
>VFGQ01000134.1 GCA_009391605.1 SAR202 cluster bacterium | reverse complement strand
AAAAAATATTACAATAATATAAAAAAAATTAGCCAGCAGATAATAAAAAATATAATTAAAGGAGATCAACAATGATAAGTCATGAACAAATAGGTGCAGCAAAAATTAAAGTAGTAGGAGTAGGTGGAGGTGGTTGCAATGCTATTACAAGAATGTTTAAAGAAAGAGTAGTCGGAGTTGATTATCTTGCATTAAATACAGATGCTCAATCATTGTTAGGCTTAGATATTCCATCTAGTATCCGAATAGGAGAAAAATTAACAAAAGGACAAGGTGTAGGTGGTGACCCTGTAAAAGGGACAGCATCCGCAGAAGAATCAGAAGCTGAAATACAACAACACTTATTGGGAGCCGATATGATTTTTGTTGCTGCAGGAATGGGTGGTGGCACAGGAACAGGTGCTGCCCCAATTGTAGCTAAAATTGCAAAAGAATCTGGAGCATTAGTCGTGGGAGTAGTCACCAAACCTTTTGGATTTGAAGGTGCGAGAAGAGCACAAGTTGCTGATGAAGGAATAAATGAATTAAGAAAACATTGTGACACTTTATTAGCAATACCAAATGAAAGATTAAATATTATATGTGAAGAAGAAATTACAACTGAAAATGCATTTAGAATGGCTGACGATGTCCTAAGAATTGGCGTTCAATCAATAGCAGAAGTTGTAACCACAAGGGGAGAAATAAACACAGATTTTGCTGATGTAAATGCTATTATGAAAGATGCTGGTCCAGCATGGATGTCAATTGGATATGGAGCTGGTGAAGATCGAGCTATTGAAGCAGTAAGACAAGCGCTATCAAATCCATTACTAGATATGACTATAGATGGAGCAACAGGTGTTTTATTTAATATTGTTGGTGGTTCAGATCTAAAATTATCTGAACTAGAAATAGCTGCTAAAGAAATCAATCAACTTGCTGATCCCACTGTAAATATGATATTCGGAATGGGAACTGACGAAAAAATGGATAGCGAAATTCGAGTAACTATTATAGCTACCGGTTTTGACACTCCGGGGTCACTGCTTGAAACAGAAGATGTTTACAAAGGATACCTACATGAAGTTGAGAATGAAGAAGTGGCAGCAGAATTTAGCACTCTAGATCTTCCTCCATTCTTACGAAAATATACTAGGGCAAAAACTGGATAAGTAATTTACAAAGACAAATAAAAAATAAAAAATGCCGCTAAAAAAGCGGCATTTTTTATTGACACATATCTAGATATAGTGGTAAATTCATGTCTCACACCCCATATATGGTATTAAAATAAAAAAACATGATTTGTCTTTATTGTGATTCAACAACATCAAAAGTTGTAGACTCGAGAGAAATATCGAAAGGTATAAGAAGAAGAAGAGAATGCCTGAAGTGCAGCAAAAGATTTACTACTTATGAAACCATACAAACAAAATCTGTAATAGTTACAAAATCTGATGGCCGAGTTGAACAATTTGATGAAGAAAAAATATGGAACAGCTTAAATAAAGCTTGTGCAAAAAGACCGATATCTAATAGATCTTTAAATAAAATAATATTAGATATTGAATCAGAAATAGAATTTTCTGGTAAAAATGAAATTAGTACCAAAAAAATCGGTCAAAAAATCATGAAAGGACTTGAAAATTTGGACAGAGTAGCATACATAAGATATGCAAGTGTGTATAGAGAATTTGAAAACATAGAAACATTTAAAAAAGAAATTGATTCTCTTTTATCAAATGAAAAAAATAAAAGTAAATTAAAATAAAGGAGATAATATTATGGTGACTAAAGAAAATGGGTTGTTTACCGAAAACGCTCTCAAAGTGCTTGAAAAAAGGTACTTATTGAAAGGCCAAGATAATGAAATTATAGAATCTCCGCGTGAAATGTTTGTAAGAATATCTCAACATCTAGCAAAGCAAGAAGAAAAACACGGGGCAACTAAAGAAGAAATAAAAACATGGGAAAATAAATTTTTTAACCTTATGTGGGATTTGGATTTTATGGCAAATAGCCCTACCCTAATGAACGCTGGTACAGGCCATGGAACCTTGAGTGCATGTTATGTACTTGATATAGAAGATAGCATGCAAGGAATAATGACAGCTGCATCTGAACAAGCAATGATAGAAAAATTTGGTGGGGGAATAGGATTCTCATTAAGTGATATACGTCCAGTAGGCGACAAAATAAAAACAACACACGGAAAAGCATGCGGACCAATAGCAGTACTAAATTTATTATCTGAGGTAGGAACTATGATTACTCAAGGAGGAAAGAGAGACGGAGCTCATATGGCTATAATGTCTGTCTACCATCCTAATATTAAAGATTTCATTACCTGTAAAACAGTCGAAGGAGAAATACATAACTTCAACATTTCTGTAGGAACAGACGCCAATTTTATGAAAGCTGTTAAAGATGACAATTATATTAAACTTGCATGGCCTTTAGATAAAAAATCTTATCCAACCTCAAAAAATGACGGGGAATATGTAAAAGCAAGAGAAATTTTTTCAATGATGATTGATGGAGCATGGTTAAATGGAGAACCAGGTATGGTT
>VFGQ01000057.1 GCA_009391605.1 SAR202 cluster bacterium | reverse complement strand
ACATGATTTTGCTCTCCACCATTGTAAATCGTTTTGTTGCCAGTCTCTTGCACTCACGTCATTTCCACATGTATATCCAAATACGTGGGATAGAGCATCACTTTGAGATATTCTTTTTCCACCTTTTCCCATAACCAGGCACAATTCTGCCTCTGGTTGCATTTTTACTTTTTCTGCAATTGCTTCTTTTGGTATAACAATATTTTCACCCGAGCCAATTATTGTGTCAGGTAATTTGTAAAATGGTTCAGGAACTGACGGGGCAGGTTTGTCACCCAGATGACTTTTATAATTAAGTCCAATTGCTATAACTTTCCCTGGTGTGACAGGGCTAATTATTTCTACATCTGAGAGAGAGTGACTTGTATTTGTTTTAGAAGAATCTGGGTTTATATAATTGTCAGATAATTCAACAATTTCATTACCAATTATTTCTCCCCAATTTATATTGTTTCCTGATTTGAATCTTGTATATTTCATTTAATCACCAAATTTAAATTTTGTTTGTATATTCAATATCAGAAAGTGTAGTATAAATAATTTTTATTTTCTATATTTTAAGATTAAAAGATATACTATAAATTAATTATTTATATACTATTTATTTATTTTGATAAAAGCTAATAATCTTTCGAAGTCATTTAATGGTAACAGGATATTTTCCGGTATTAACCTCACTGTTAAAAAATCAACAATTCTCGGAGTTGTAGGAAATAACGGTTCAGGTAAAACAACATTGTTAAAAATTGTTGCCGGAATAATTAATTCTGATACAGGCAACATAAATCTAAATGCAAATATAAAACTCGATTTCCTTGGACATGAAAATATGCTTTATCAAAATTTTTCTATATCAGAAAATATAGATTTTTTTTCTGATATATCAGGATTCAGAATATCTGCGGAATCACAGAATAATATTGAACAAGCACTTGGTTTAAATAATATTCTAGGAAAAAAGATATCTGAATTGTCATATGGGCAAAGAAAGAAAGCAAGTATGCTCAGATCATTAACTTCTGCACCTGATTTACTTGTGCTTGATGAACCATTTTCCAATCTTGACAGTGAATCTACAGATAGTTTTATCTCTATCTTAAAAACACTAAAAAAAGAAAATAAGTCAGTTATTATTTCTTCTAACAGAAAAGATGTTGTCGGATTAGTTTCAGATGATTTGTTAAATATGGATGATTATAATGAATAATAATTCTGAAAATATTACGAAGGATATAAAAACTTTATATTCCTTGACAAAAAAAGATCTTAAACTTGAATTAAGATCACTTTCTACAATATTAATTACTATTGTTTTTGCAGCTCTAATTGTTGTTTTATTTAATATTGCCTTTCCTTTTGGCGTCGCTCAGAAAAATGAAATTATTTCTATAATAATATGGGTGGTTTTTTTATTTAGTTCTTTAATAGTTTCATCTGGAATGATTGAGCTTGATACAAAAGATAATTCTCTCGAATTAATTTTAATGTACGGAATAAAATCTGAAATTTATTTCTTATCCAAAGTTTTATCTGTATTTACTATATTGTCGGTAGTACAGTTAACTATTTTTTCACTGTTTTATGTTTTATTTCAGCTGAGCTTCCAAAATCCTGTGATAATCCTTGTGGCAATACTTACAAATATTGGAATAAGTTCAATCACTGTTATTTTAGGAATTTTATCTGTAAGAAATAATTTAAATCAGAATATATTAAGTATATTAGTTATACCTTTTACGCTCCCTTATTTACTTGGGGCCGTTGAGGTAACAAATCAATTGACTGAATCAGGAAATATTAATTATATTTTGAATTCCCTTTACGCAATTGTGTCGTTTGATCTGATATTTCTTATTTCAGGGGCAATACTGATTGGTGTTTATTTTAAATTAGAGAAATAAGATTTATTCCTCATATTTAGAAGGACATTTTACTATGATGTTCTCAGCTTCAAATTCTCCTTTGGGATTTAATTTACCTTCAAGTATAATAGTGTCTGATTTTGAGCTGAAAAACATGTCCGGGACAACACCTTCGTAGGAAGCTTTTAGAATCCTGCCTTCATCTGCAATTTCAAATTTTGAAATAGTTGATGCTTCAGGCCTGGTATATGAATCCTCAACTAATTTACCTGCAACTCTTACTGATTTAGAGTTATCGGGTGCATTTTGTATTTCATTAATTGTCAGGTAATATGTTTTTGAACTTTCAAGTGCGAGTGTACCAAGGTAAATTATGGCAATCAGAAGTACGAAAAGAGAGATTGCAAGTTTATAGTTAAAATTATTTGTTATCTTTTTTAGCATCTGATTTTATTTGTGTTTCCATATTTTTTAATTTTATATTTAATGTTGCCATAAAAATAGTTATAACCATAAAGATTATAAATGAAACAATAAATACAAATCCAAGTCCAGAATTGTTTTTATTGTCAGATAATATTCCTATATCAATAAAACTAATGATGGCTATTCCTGATAAGCATCCGATGATGAATGAAAATAATAATTTGTAAGTATTAT
>VFGQ01000080.1 GCA_009391605.1 SAR202 cluster bacterium | reverse complement strand
TTTTAATAATTTTATTTTTTTTATTTTTGAACATGATTAAAGTAACTCTTAAATTGACTAATTCTACAGTTTCTTCTTCATTACAGTGGCCAAATCTTATAAGATAAGCACTGTCAAAATCTCTTCTTAATTTGAGTTGCCAATCATTTTTTAATGAATCTACTGAAATTGTAAGAGTATATTCTTGCCCCAAATATCTCAAATCGGCACTATAGTTAAATTCATGAACGAATTTGGTTTCAGAATTAAATGCCAGAATAGATTTAGATTTAACACATAGTCGATCAAATTCTTCCCTAATTTTATTATCATTAAGCTGACCAATTAATCCAGAAAAAGAAATGGATTTATCAACCCTATAGTCAGCCTGGAGCATACCCCAAGCTGAGAGTACGCCAGCATTAGCAGGGACAACAACTGTAGAAATTTCGAGTTCTTCTGCCAGCGCTACAGTATGCAATGGACCTGCTCCTCCAAATGCCATTAAAGCATAGTCACGTGGATCTAGTCCTCTAAATACGGTTAATTCTCTTATAGCATTAGACATATTACCATCAGCAATTTTTATTATTCCTTCGGCAACTTGATTTCCACTTAGTTTTAGTTTTTTCCCTAATTCATTCATTTTTGCAGATGTTTTTTCATAATTAAGTTTAACATTATTACCAAAACTTAATTTTTTTGAAATTCTTCCAAGAATTAAATTTGCATCAGTAATTGTTAGTTCTGTTCCACCATGATCATAACAAATAGGACCTGGATTAGATCCGGCTGAACGAGGGCCAACATTAATTTTGCCTGATTTAAACCCTGTAATACTTCCACCTCCAGCTCCTATTGTGTGAATAGCTACTGAAGGAGCTAACAAATCATGCCCATCAATGTTAGAGTCAAGTTCAATTTGTGCTTTCCCATCAATTACAATACTAACATCAAAAGACGTACCCCCCATATCCATACAAATTAATCCGTTTTTTGATAGATCTTTTACATCATTAAATACTGTCACTCCAGCAGTTGTACCTCCAACTGGACCTGAAAGCAAGGTTTGGACAGGATTCTTTTTCGCAACGTCTGCGCTTACTACTCCTCCGTTAGATTGCATAATAAGGATTGGAACATTTATACCTTCTTTTTTCAATGAATTTTGTAGATTAGTTAAATATTTTATAATTATAGGTGAAATATAAGCGGATACAACAGTTGTTGAAGTTCTTTCATACTCACGCCATTCAGGGGAGACATGACTTGATAATATTATTGGAAGATCATTTATTTCATCATTAATTATTGAGTAAACTTCTTCTTCATGTTCAGGATTCCTGTATGAATGAAGAAGACAAACTGCGATTGAGTTATACTTATTTTTAATAGATTCTTTTAAAAGATTAATGATTTTTTCCTTGTTTATGGACTTAATTATTGAGCCATCTGCACCAATACGTTCATCAATTTCAAAGATATCACATCTATTTAAAAGAGTTTTTTGACGCTTGTATCTAAAATTATATATTTCAGGTCTATTAGCTCGGCCAATTTCATAGATGTCTCTAAAACCTTTTGTTGTTATCAATGCTACTTTGCCTCCTCTTCTTTCCAGTAACGCATTTAAACCAGCAGTTGTTCCATGAATGAAAGATGAAACTTGGTTAAAATTTATTTTTAGCGCCTTAAGAGAATTTATTGCACCTATAGTTAGATTTTCGTGTGTTGTTGATGATTTTGCTGTTTTAATAATTCCATAATCGTCTATTGCTACAGCGTCTGTAAATGTACCACCTATATCAATTGCTACATGCATAATCTTTTAAAGTTAAGGCATCAAAATAATTAAGACATTTCAAATGTTATTTCCCGAAGACTAAATGGAAATTATATTTTATATATGATTTCTAAAACACAACGAGAAAAATAAAGATTGGAGCCGCACACAACTTCTTTAGAGCCATTAAGAGGTTAAAGAGATCAAAAAAAGATTGAAAAATTTGAAATTCTCAGACCACAATTATGCTTTGAATAAGTAAGGCCTTCATTAGACAATACAATTAATGCTTCCCTTACTCTTCCTTTCCTATATTAAATCTTTTTGCTAAATGCATTTCTCTCAGAGGTGAGTTTTCCTCCAAAATTCCAGACAATATTTCTGATCTAAGTTTTTATACAACTAAACTAGTTTATTCATTTTTATAGTATTGTATACAAAATCAAAATCTTTGGTATCCATACTCAATTAATTACATTTTTAATTAATTAAAAAAACGCTTATTATTCAATAGAACGTGCTTGGTTTTCCAGTGGTAATATATGTCAACCCAATATATAACATCAATTGGTTTGAATTACAATGTGTGGGATTTTAATTGGAGGGTGTCTGACTGTGAAGAATTAGTGAGGGTTACTCAAAGGAGATGGTGGGGTTTGTTTTATGGATTCATTTTGTATTACTCCATTGGGATCCTCCGCATATTTGGCAACTAAGGCCTTTAGCGTATCCAGGTCGTTATCGGTCA